>JANWYL010000310.1 GCA_025056955.1 Sandaracinaceae bacterium
CCCCTCTTCGTACCTGAAGATCCGCTCCCTTTGGTTCCCGTTGGAGCTCCACTAGTAGAGTAGGCCACTTTCCCCATTTCTTGGATCATTCGCTCAAGCTCCTCCATGCCACGCTTGATCTCGCTGTGATTTTCTCGCTGAATTGCGCTTCGAAGCTCCTTAAGCTTAGACTCGATGGCATTGACTTTATCCGATGGAAGCTTTTGCTTGAGCTCTTCTGTCATCATCTTTTCAACGGTATAGCAAAGATGATCTGCTTTGTTTCTTGTTTCGATTTCTTCTCTGCGCCTTCGGTCCTCGATTTCGTGTTCCTGAGCTTCCTTGATCATTCGTTGAATTTCAGCTTCAGTTAAACCTGAATTCGCTGTGATTGTGATTTTCTGGTCGCGCCCCGTGGCCTCATCGCGAGCAGTCACAGAAAGAATGCCATTCGCATCGATATCAAAAGTCACTCGGATCTTTGGTACGCCCCGCGGAGCTGGAGGAATTCCCTCCAAGTGAAAGCGGCCGAGCGTGCGATTGTACTTCGCCTCAGTGCGCTCCCCTTGGAGAACGTGAATCTCCACACGTGTTTGATTGTCCTCTGCAGTTGAGAAAATCTCCTCCTTACGGGTGGGGATGGTGGTGTTTCTGGGAATGAGAACCGTCATGACGCCACCCAAGGTTTCAACCCCCAACGAGAGAGGTGTCACATCCAACAAGACAATGTCTTTGACTGTTCCAGCAAGCACCCCGGCTTGAACAGCTGCGCCAACTGCGACCACTTCATCGGGATTGACGCCCTTATGAGGCTCTTTCCCAAAGAAGCGACGCACTCGCTCCTGGACCAAGGGAATTCTGGTCGAACCACCAACCAGCACAACCTCATCGATTTGATTGGGCTTTTTTCCAGCGTCACGGAGAGCCCTCTCAACAGCCTCAAAGGTGCGATCGACCAAATCTTGAATCATTGATTCAAGCTTGGCACGCGTGAGCTTGATATTGAGGTGCTTTGGGCCACTCGCATCTGCTGTAAGGAATGGCAAGTTGATGGTGGTTTCAAGTTTGCTCGAAAGCTCTATCTTCGCCTTCTCTGCAGCATCCTTGAGACGCTGAAGCACCATTTTGTCTTTGCTCATGTCGATCCCGGTGTCTTTTCGAAATTCGGCAATGAGGTAGTCGATGATGCGGTTATCAATGTCATCGCCACCAAGATGGGTATCACCATTTGTAGAGATCACCTGAACCACGTCATCGCCGACCTCGAGGATGGAAATATCAAAAGTGCCACCCCCAAAATCGTATACCGCAATCACTTCGTTTTTCTTTTTGTCAAGGCCATAAGCCAGAGCTGCTGCAGTGGGCTCGTTGATGATTCGCTTCACCTCAAGCCCTGCAATCCGACCAGCATCCTTGGTGGCTTGCCTCTGGCTGTCGTTGAAGTAGGCAGGCACGGTGATAACCGCTTCTGTCACTGGCTCCCCCAAGTAGTTTTCTGCAGCTTTTTTGAGCTTCCTCAGAACATGAGCAGAAACCTCTGGAGGAGCGATTTCTTTGCCACGCACCAAAAAGCCAGCGTCGCCGTTTGGGCGTTGAATAACTTTGTAGGGAACCCGTTTGATTTCATCTAAGACCTCAGAGTAACGCCTCCCAATGAAACGCTTGGCTGAGTAGATTGTGCCTTCTGGATTGGTGATTGCCTGGCGTTTGGCAATTGCACCCACTAAAATTTCGCCATTTTCGTCCCAAGCAACAACCGATGGCGATAGACGGTCGCCTTCTTCATTTACAATGACTTTGGGCTCCTTGCCCTCCATAATGGCGACCACTGAGTTGGTCGTCCCAAGGTCAATTCCAACAATTTTTCCCATTGCTATTCTCCTTCCTGAGCCCTTCCGTTTAGGAGAGCAAATCCGGCAAGACCCTTCGGCGGGGCCCTGCGCCGGACCGTGTGCCACGCTAACCACCAATTTCGCAAGGTCAACCCCCCTTTTTCGCTTCGCTCAAAAATCCATGCTACCTCTGCTTTGTGTCCTGCTTTTCCCTAAGACTTCTGCTTCTCGATGAGCCAGGCTCAGTCAAAGTCCGCCCTGAAATTGGGCTTGTTGAGCTCGAAATCGCGAATCCGATAATACCTGAGGAAATCAAATCGCTTGCATGTCGGGCTTGGTATTGGCCCTCTTCGGAAAAAGTCCTAAGCGCTGAGCAAGCATCGATCCGAGTGCGGCTGAAAAATCCACCCGTTGATCCGCTGCAACATGCAATTGAGCTCACGTGCCTTGGTAGCCAAATTGGCCGCGAACTTGGAGCCATTGCATGCGTTTGGGAGCCAGGAGGAGTGGCCAACGATTTTGCTGCCTTTTGTGAGCAAGCCGAAGATGCCAGTCCTGAAGACCCGCCATTGTTTTTGTGGATTGGTTTCGACCCCTTTCCAGATCCTGATGCAACTCCCCTGTCTGTCGCCACTTCTGGGATGAGAGAATTTGGCCACTTGGAAATTGAAGTGCGCACGTCAAGGCGTAGCCTTGATGAAATCGTCGAGGCAATTGCTGATATCGCCCTTTGGATGCTTACCGCTAAGCAGCCCCCAAAGGAAGGCCAAAGCGTCAGGTGGAGTCGAGGGCAAGTGCGCCTTCGTCGGGCGTTGAGCCTGCGCGATGATGGTTCAAGTGTTTGGCAAC
>JANWYL010000311.1 GCA_025056955.1 Sandaracinaceae bacterium
ATGATCCACCAATCACCATTCCAGCCGCAAGCACAGCCAATCGGAGCACCTCTTGGGCCATCGATTGGGCTTGCACCCTCCCACTCACAGCCACACCCGTCATCGCGGCAAGCAAAAGAATGCCGATGAGATCTTGAACAACCAGGATTGAAAGGATGGTGTTTTTTACTTTTTCCTCAAAAGGCATCTCTTCAAGCACCCGACTCACAACCATGGTGCTTGATATTGCAAGTGACGCCCCAAGAAATGCACCCTCTACGTCCGACCACCCTAGCCACGTTGCAAGCAGGTGCCCCACCCACATCATGAATCCAACTTGGGCAACTCCGGTCAACCCTGCCATTGGAAGCGCCTCAAGCAACCTGTGCAGCCGCAGCTCAAGCCCTACACCAAACATGACAAATACGACCCCGAACTCTGCCAACTCTTTCACCCGCTCTGGATCTCTGAGCAAACGCAAAGGTGCATGGGGACCTACTGCAGCCCCTATGCAGAGATAGCCCACCATCGCCGGTTGCCCCAAGCGCTTGAAGATGGGAGCAATCCCTGCAGCCAACCCCAGTAGGATGCCAAACTCCTGAATGATCGAGGGCTCAGCATGCATGAGGTCTCCCCTTGCACCAAAGCCTTGTGAGTGGAAGCAACTTAAGCATTTTCGGCTGCACCTTCACTCACAATCAAACAATTCTGCTTCCACACCTTTTCATCCCACAGGTGCCATTCAACCATTCTCACCTTCTCAACTTCCACTGTAGATCGCCTCAGCCAGTTGATAAGCGGTTTGTTCAAGGCGCACCATCGCTTCGCGAATGGCGATGGCATCTCCCTCCTCAAGGGCTCCCTTGAGCCTGGCAATCGCCTCCTTGAGTTCACCCAACTCCTGTGGGGTCACCAAGTCAGCGTATTCTGCTGCTGCACGCTCACTCGTGTAGAGAAGGGACTCCGCCATCTGACGGAGCTCTGCAAGCTCTTTGCGTTTGGCATCGCTCTGCTTATAGCGCTCTGCCTCCTGAACGATGGTGTCGATTTCTTCTTTGCTCAAGCCACTTGAAGCCACAACCCTGATTTTCTGCTCGCGACCTGTGCCAAGATCCCTGGCGCTCACGTGGAGAATGCCATCGGCATCGACATCAAAACGCACTTCGATTTGAGGAACGCCGCGAGGGGCTGGCGGAATCGGAGCAAGCTCGAATTTGGCCAGGCTTCGGTTATCTGCCGCCATTTCTCGCTCACCCTGCAAAACATGGATCGGCACGAAAGGTTGGTTATCAACAGAGGTGGTAAAAATCTCTCTGGCAGAGGTCGGAATGGTGGTGTTGCGCGGGATGAGCCGATGAAAAATGCCTCCACCCACCTCCACACCCAATGAAAGTGGGATGACGTCAAGAAGCAGCACCTCTTGAGCAGCACCAGAAATCGAGGCTGCATGAAGCGCAGCACCCACAGCAACCACCTCGTCTGGATTCACACCCTTGTGTGGCTCTCTTTCGAAAAATTCCGCCACTTTTCGCTGAACAAGAAGCATGCGCGTCATCCCCCCAACCAGAATCACCTCGTCGATATCACCGACCTTGAGCTTGGCATCAGCAAGCGCCATGCGGCAGGGTTCGAGGGTTCTTTCGACAAGATCCAGGCACATCCGCTCAAGCTCAGAGCGCTTGAGTGTCACGATGAGGTGCTTTGGACCACTCGCATCGGCAGCGATGAAAGGCAAGTTGATCTCTGTCTCAAGAGCGCTCGAAAGCTCGTGCTTTGCCCTCTCAGCTTGTTCTTTGAGACGCTGGAGCGCAACCCGATCTTTGCGCAAGTCGATTCCATGCTCCTTCTTGAAGCATTCAACCAAGTGGTCGATAATCCTTCGGTCAAAGTCCTCCCCGCCAAGGTGGGTGTCACCATGGGTGGAAAGCACGCGAAAAACACCATCTGCAATCTCTAGGATCGAGATATCGAAGGTGCCACCCCCAAGGTCATATACAGCCACGCGCCCCCCCTTTTTTTTGTCAAATCCATAGGCAAGAGCGGCAGCCGTCGGCTCATTCAAAATTCTCTTGACCTCAAGCCCTGCAATCTTTCCCGCATCTTTGGTGGCCTGGCGCTGGGCATCGTCAAAATAGGCAGGAACCGTGATCACAGCAGCATGCACCTTTTCACCCAGGTAGGCCTCTGCGCTTTCCTTCATTTTCATGAGCACGTAGGCAGAAACCTCAGGAGGGGAAATATCCCTCCCATGGACACGCACCCATGCATCACCGTTTGGAGCCCGCACCACCTGGTATGGCACTGATGCGGCGTGCTTTTGAGCTTGCGCCGAATCGAATTTCTGGCCCATGAGGCGCTTTACAGCATAGATGGTGTTCTCTGCATTGGTGACCGCCTGGCGTTTCGCCACAGCTCCCACCCGAATTTCACCATCCTTGGTGAATGCAACCACCGATGGGGTTGTTCGTGAACCTTCCGCGTTTGGGATCACGATCACATCGCCATTCTCGACGATGGCAACGCATGAATTTGTTGTTCCTAGGTCAATGCCAATCACCCTCTCCGAAGCCATACCAAAAAGAGAATGCACCTGCTTTGGCTAACCGATCAAGTAGTTCCACAAGAGCAACCCATCACGCAATCTACCATTACGCGGTGTACCACCGCTTCATTGGTTGA
>JANWYL010000312.1 GCA_025056955.1 Sandaracinaceae bacterium
GGTGGATGTTGCGTTGTGCCGGAGTTGAACCAGAAGAAGAGCTAAGCATCCAGATGAGTTTTTCAAGTCCCCAGGAAGTGATTGAAGCGTTTGAGGCCCAAGAGATCGATATCGGGGCCGTTCAGGGCATCCGGCGGGTCGATGGAACGATTTGGCACCTTGGAATCGACCATGATTTTTTGCATGTATTGGGCGCAAGCGACCCTTTGCCAGGGGATGTGTTTGCCACTTCCACGAAGGTGCCTGAACCTTTGGCCCGAGCGGTGGCCAAGCGCTTGTTGAGGCTCGAGCCAGATGAGCTTGCTTCAAGGAGCCTTTTGGCTGCAGTGGGTGCCGAACGGCTTGGTGAGTTCAGGGCTGAGGATTATCTTTTGGTGGCCAAAGCGCTGGAGGCTGAGGATTTGGCCCTGCGCAGGGATAAAAGAGCTCGCTGAGGGAAATTTCATTTCACAGAGGAGACCGCTTGGGATCGCTCACGCTTCGAAGAAGCGCTTCGAGCTGCTCGGGGACAATGCGGACGACCATCGTGCGAGGGGCATCGACTTCCACTTGGCCTGGAGCTGCGCCTTTGCGTTTGCGCACTCGGCTGCGTGGCGCGTAGTCGACTTCGACCACTGGCTCGCCTCGCTGGTCGCTGTAATGGGCGGCCAACATGGCCGCATCCACAAGAAGCTCGGCTGGGCAAGTCTCATTGCGGTTGAGAGGAACGATCACATATGAGCCTCTGCTTCCACGCACATGAAGCCAAAGGTCATGGGGCCGGGCGTGGTTGCGGATGAGGGCATCGTTGTCTTGGGCCGAGCGGCCCACAAGGATTTCGCGCCCCCCTGCGCCCACAAAGCGGCGGTATGGAAGGCGGGGCTCATCCTGGTGTTTGCTCAAAAGATTTGAAGCGTTCAACGCAAAGCCCTGGCTTTCAAGCCATTGACTGGCCTCTTCGATCAGGCTTCTTTCGCCAGGCGATGCGGAAAGGAGGGCGATGAGCCGTTCGCTTTCTTGAATTGCAGCCCGCGTTTGCTCGTGGCGCGTTTTTGCAATCCCAAGGCCTCGCTCGAGTTTGCGGGCCTGCCTAAAAAGGTGCTCGGCTTCTTCTTGAGGGGTGCGTTCGGGTGCACACGATATCGTCACAAGGGATGGTGGATCTTGGGTGGTGTCAAGCACTTCAAAAGTTCGAGCGTTTTTGGGAATTTCTGGGAGGTGACTCAATATGAGGGTGGCCCGATGACGCAATGCATCAACTTCACCCATCTTTTGCAAATCTTGAGCGATCGCTTCTTCGCGTCGCTTGAGCTTTTTGTGGGCTTTGCGAAGGGTGGAAAGGAGGAGACGGGAAAGGGCCTCGCTTTCCGATGAAGCGCTCTGCGCGAGCAAGGTGTTTCCAGCAGAAAGCCAATCGCTGAGTTCTGCACCCTGTGGAAGGATCCAGCGCGGTGGCCGAGGAGCATCTTTGGGGGCCAAAAAGGTGCTCGTGTGCTCCTTCCCTTGGAAGCGCAACCGGAAAGCACCTCGAAGCAAGCTCAGAGTGGTGATTTGTCCTCGTGACTCCCAATCGATGGCCAGGCCCTGCGCCTCGAGCGCAACTCCTTTGAGTCGAGCGCCCTCTATGTGCTTGCGCAGAAGCATGGCAAAAGCGTCGGCAGGATGGCCGCGCGGTCGCTCTTCGAGGAGGCCAAGGCCTGGTCGCTCGGGGTGGGCACTGAGCACAAGCACGAGGCCCCCAAGCGGTGCCCTGGCAAAAAGGGTGATCGCGATGAGCTCAGGACGCGGCCGATCGATGCGTTGGGCACGGCTTCCTTCAACCAAAGACGCAGGCGGCCAGGGCGACATCTGGTTTAATCTTCGTCAAGTTCGTCATCGTCAAGTTCGTCAAACTCATCCTCGTCTTCCCAGCTTTCAAATTCTTCGTCGCCTTCATCCTCCTCCTCCTCAAAGGAGTCCTCCTCAAAAGCCTCCTCCTCGTCTTCTGCCTCTTCTTCACCGTATTCGGAAGACGCGAAGGCAGGGCTTCCAGCGGCTTTTTCAGCCAAGGCAAGGGCGAGAGCGCGTTTGGGAATGGTGTCAGCAAGTGAGGAGGGAAGAGGCGTCTCGGGAGCATGGAAGAGCTCAAGGAGCCGCCTCACTTTGCGGATGGGGTCATTGGCTTGGACGACAATCCATGTGTCTTCAGCTCTTAGCGAACGGGCTTCATCGACTGCGCGTCGGAGGTGCTCCTCGCCCAAGCGGGCGTGAAAGCCCAGGCTTTCGACACGGCCATAAAGGAGGGAGCGGGCAGGACCTTCTTGCTCTTGCCCAGAGAGCAGCTCCTCGACCGGTGAACGCGTGCTTGGCTTAAGAAGATCGACTGCGATTTCACAGCCAATCGCTTCGGCATAGCGCTGGGCTTCCTCTGGCTCCCATAGGCCGCGGGGTTCCCAAAGCACCCGTGGTCCTTTTTGGGATACCTCTTCGACGAAGCGGGCAAGAAGGCTTCTGTCTCTTGACGATGTGGAAAGATCCGTACCAGTTCGCAAAATCACGAAGCGGGGAGCAAGCGCTGAGATGGCTTGGTCGACCCACCGCCGTGAGCCCTCGCGCTCAAAGCGAAGCCCACCTGCACTGCCTCCATGGACATGGCGTGGTAGGGCCAGCACCACCTCACTTTCCGGAGGG
>JANWYL010000313.1 GCA_025056955.1 Sandaracinaceae bacterium
GTGAAATTGCTTAAGCAGGGAAAAGTACCCATAGGTGGAGACGAACCAGGCTTGGGAGAACTCGTAAAAAAATGGGTGAATGCGGGGAGGCTGAGTTTTGATGCGTCTCTTGAGGGATTGGAGGGTGCGGATGCTGTTTTTGTTTGTGTCGACACACCGGTTGATCCATCAACCAACTTGCCACTGGATGAGAATTTGCGGGAGGCAGTGCAGGGGATTGCCGGAGTGATCAAGGATGGTGCCATTGTGGTGATTGAATCGACCATTGCTCCAGGCACGATGAGCGGGAAGGTGAAGGGGTGGATTGAAGAAAAGGGGCACAAAGTTGGCACTTCAGTTGGTCTTGCTCATTGTCCAGAGCGGGTGATGCCTGGTGCGCTCCTCGAGCGCCTTCGCACGATGCCAAGGGTGTGTGGCGTTGACTCCCCTCAAACCGGCCAAGCAATAAAGGCGATTTACAAGTGCATCGTTCGAGCACCCATTCACATCACGAGCTGGATGATTGCTGAAGTCGTCAAGGTGTGCGAGAATGCTTACCGGGATCTCAACATTGCCTTTGCCAATGAAGTGGCAAAGCTTTGCGAGGTGATGGGTGTTGACTTTTTGGAGGTACAAGCCTTGGTCAACCAGAGCCCAGGGAGGCAGCTTCTTATGGCTGGCTTGGGTGTTGGTGGGCACTGCATTCCCAAGGATCCTTGGCTCTTGGCCAATGCTGCACCCATGGATGCACCCTTTCGCTTAATCCCTGTGGCACGAGTGGTTAACGATGAAATGCCTCTTCATGCGCTGCACCTGCTCGAGGATGCTCTAAAACAAGCGGGAAAAGCATGTGAAGGAGCGTTGATTGCGATTTTGGGTTATGCCTATCGTGAGGAAAGTGATGACGAAAGGGATAGCCCGAGCGCTCGTCTTGAAGGGCTGCTTTTGGCAAAGGGTGCTGTGGTGAGGGTGCATGATCCTTACATCCAAAGGTTTCATGGGAGCATCGAAGAGGTTGTGCGAGGTGTTGATGGGGTGGTGATCGCTGTGGCTCACCGGGTGTATCGGTCGATTGATTGGAGCAAGGTGCGTCAGCTCGTTCGCACGCCAGTGCTTCTTGACACCCGTTTTGTGATTGAACCTGCTGAACTCCGAAAAAGCGGCTGGATTGTGCGCGGGATTGGCCGCCCTCGTTTTTGAAATGGACAGAGAGTGCGCTATTCTCGAGTTGTGTATTCGAAGCAGCCGGAGTTGAGTTCGCCATCAGGGTATTTGGACAGGCTCCCATCAGAATGGGCGGCTGTGCTTGAATCGATGGGGGAGCCTCCTTACCGGGCCGTCCAAGTTTTTCGCTGGATCCACTCGCGGGGTGTTGTGGATCCGCGGCAAATGACTGACCTTCCGATTCGACTGAGGGAGAAGCTTCGAGAAGTGATTGGGGTGCCATCGCTTCAGGTGGTGGGGTGCTTGCAATCTCAAGAAGATGCAACTCGCAAGTTCCTTCTCCGGACAAAAGATGCTTGGGAGATCGAGACAGTGCTTATTCCCATGGCCAAGGACGAAGTTGAGGAGGATGGTGAAGGTGAAGTGCCGCAGAAATCCCTTCCCTTCACCCAATGCGTTTCAACCCAGGTTGGTTGCGCGATGGGTTGTGCCTTTTGTGCATCTGGTATTGCAGGGCTCAAGCGCTCTCTCAACGCAGAGGAGATCATCGCACAGGTGTGGATTGGAAGGTCACTTCTTGCTCCTCAACAACGCCTGCGCAACGTCGTTTTTATGGGGATGGGCGAGCCGCTTGCAAACTATGAAGCCTTGGCGAGGTCACTCGTGGTCTTGACTCACCCTGATGGGATTGGCTTGGGTAAGCGTCGCATCACGGTGTCCACTGCAGGTTGGGTTCCAGGGATCGATAGATTGGGCAAAGATTTCATGGGTGAAGTTCAACTTGCGGTTTCGCTGCATGCACCAACGGATGAGCTTCGAACGATGCTTATGCCAATCAATCGGCGCTATCCGCTTGGTGAACTCATCGATGCGTTGCGCCGATATCCCCTTCCTCCAAGGCGCCGAATCACCATCGAATACACCCTGATTGGTGGTGTCAACGACTCTCCCATGCTTGCGCGCGACTTGCTTCGTTTGCTGAGAGGAATCCGAGTCAAAGTTAATCTCATTCCATGGAACCCAATTGATGGTGTGGGTTTTCAGGTGCCGTCGGAGGAGGCAGTTGAATCTTTTCAAGACATTCTTTGTCATGGGGGAATCCCAACCTTTCGCAGGCAACGCAAAGGTGCAGACATTGATGCTGCCTGTGGGCAACTCGCGCTAAAGGGTAACGCGCGTCGCGTGCGCATTCCACTTTGGGTGTCAACCTCGCTCAAGCCGAGAAACGCAAGCCCTTAGGGCATACATTATGGATGGCAAGGTGAAGGTAAGAGAGAGAAGCTCGAAGTTGAGGAAATTGCTGGTGTGTTTCATGTTTCATGGGTTGTTTTTGCATTCTGCTTCAGCCCAGCCAATTAAGGTGCATGAAGTGCATGATCTGAGAATAGATGGGGTATTGACGGATTGGGGTGAGGTGGAGTGGGGTGAGATTGGCGAGGGAAAGGATGCATCCATGAGGTATGCGTTGGGATATGATGCGAATGGGCTTTATTTTGCCGCCTTGG
>JANWYL010000314.1 GCA_025056955.1 Sandaracinaceae bacterium
GGTTCCATTACCTTCTCACCACTCGCCTGCTTGGGCCCTTGAGCTCTGCGTGGATTTGGGGAAGCGTGGCCTTCATTTTTGGCTGGGCACTCAGAGAAAAAGAGCGTCCTCTTTCGTTTCTGCCCCTGTTTTTGGCACTGCCTTGGATTGGCTTAGGAGCATGGATTGGGTCCCGATGGGCAAGCGTTGGGCTTTTCTTGATCGGCGCGGCCCTCTTTCTTGCCGCCTCGTGGCGAGGAGCATTTCGAGCCTCACTCAATCAATCAACCGCCTCTCTCCATTTTGGCGTGGCCATCGCTTCCATGGGCGCGCTTTTGGCCCTAAGCTCATCCATTGGCCCTGCCTTTGTCCAGAGCGCCTTCTTTGGCGCACCTTCCGCCTCTTCTTCCGAAACCCTTGCTTTTCTCACCTCACGCCTGCGCGATGAAGGGACAATCCCAAAGATCCTCATGTGGACAAGCCCCATCTTGGGCATCGCTTCAAGCGCCCTTCTTTTGGGGCCCGCATTCAAGGCTTCCCCCCCCTCCTCTCGCTTCGTTGGAGGCCTCATCTTCATTGCAACCGGCTTCCTCATCACCGCCTTCGGCAGCGCTGGCAACCTCATGGGGCAAGCATATGCCCTCAAGTACCTTTCGGCCTACGCCATAGGCACAATCGAGCTTCCAACTTTGCCAATTCCCAATGAATCTTCTGAACTGGATCTCTTGGTGCGAGAAAATCAGGTGCATCTTCCAAAGAGCGTAAGTGCTTCCATAGGCAAAGATGAGCAAGCCCTCAAAACGAAGCTAGAATCGCTCATTGGCCAAAGAGAGGAAGAGCCAGGGCTTCCACTGTGGCTCCATAACTCCAGCCCAGAACAAGTTCAAAGAGAAAATGCCGGCACAACTCAGGTTGGGATAAAGAAGCTTGAACGCCTTACTGTAGCCATCGATCGACGCACTCAAGCATCTTTTTTGCGCGATTTTATCAGGGCCTCTCGCCAGGCTGGCTTTACCGTGCTTTGTATTGGCGCCTCTCCGGAGGCGCCATCAAGCGCAGGTCGTGAGGTGCTTATGGAATGGGCTCCCCCTCTCGCTTGGTTTGCCCCCCCATTTGGATGCATCGAGGCATACTTGCCAGAAGCATTTGAATCGGTTTCTCACGACCACTGGCATGGCACAATCGGCAAAGAGGCCACTCTCCTTCTTCGAAAGGAAAGCTCCCAAGCGCAACAACAGATCGACGCAATGCAAGTGGAAACGCTTTTTGGTCCCGAATCCATCAAAATCGATCAGGACGTCTCAAATGTCAACGCCCTCACTGAAATTGCACAGCTCAAAATTGGAGCTGAGGCCAGCCTTCAATCGATGCTTCAACTCATCTCAAAACTCCGTGGCATTGGAATTCGGCCAGTTCTCACAGGCGAATAGCAGGCGCTTATGATTTCCTATCCCAGGGCAAGTTGCACTGATTCACAATTTCGGCTTGCCTAAGAAGGTAGGCCTCGGCTGAACCATCATGGAAGGCTGGAAAATTGTTGAAATCGAATGGGAAGAGCTTGAGAAATGGGCCAAGGAAGCAAGGAAGATGGCGTATGCCCCATATTCAAAGCTTCAAGTCGGCGCAGCCCTCCTCGCAGGTGATGGGCAGGTATTCGTTGGAACCAACGTCGAAAACGCAAGTTATGGCCTGACCCTCTGCGCTGAGCGGGTTGCTTTGGGAAGCGCCATCTCCAAAGGAGCACGCACGTTTCGTGCAATTGCCATCACCGGTGGTCCTCTCCTCATCACCCCATGTGGCGCCTGCAGGCAAGTGCTTGCGGAATTTGGACTTGGTCTGCGGATTCGATGCTTCGACGAAAATGGTCAAAAGAGAGACTTTGTGCTTGAAGACCTTCTCCCTGCTGCATTCCTCGGAAATTTCCTGGATCGCTCAAGCTTCTGAGCGTGTCAGGAAAAGCCAGTTTAAAAAAGCCCATCTGGCATCTGAACTTGTAAAAAAGGCTTGCAATTTGAAGCACTCTTCGAGAATACCTAATCGCTTGCCATTAAGAAGCGCAAAACCAGATAAGAAGCGCAAAACCAGAGGCATTGAACCATAATGAGCCAAAAACCGTGGTTTTTTGCTTCACTGTGCCCAAGACTGTGCAGGGTTTCCGGCCATCCAAAGGCACCTCTGCCTTCATCAGGCCTCGCTTCGAGGAAGGAAAAGGAAGGAAGAGCTAATCGCCTCGGCAATACATCTGGCCTCCCAAGGGATTGAACCAAGCGCCTTACCGCAGCGCTTGGACTTTTAGGCTTCTGATCTAAAGAAAGGCCTTTGCATTGAACAATTACCGAGAGCTCCTTCAAATTCAAAGGGGCTCACTTTGATTGGGCTTTGTGAACCCAGCCCTTCGCGGAGCAATGTGAAGTACCGCGGGGGAAAGCGCCCCGATATGGCGTTTACTCAAGGCCCAACCCAAGCAAAACGAAGCGGCAAATGAAGCAAATGAGCATCCACAGCCTTCGTCGCAGCCCAACATGCGCAGTTCAAGCCCACAAGTGGCATGATTTCTGGGCTGGCATGGAGCCTGGCGTCTCTTATGACCGGGCCCTTTAAGCTGTGCCTGGCCCTCCCTTCTACGATTCAGTGATGTTACCGCTCAAGAAGTTTTGGGAATGGGTGG
>JANWYL010000315.1 GCA_025056955.1 Sandaracinaceae bacterium
GAAGGATGCAATTCGCACCCTGCTTGGGCTTGTGGTGCTCTTTGGGCTTGCGTGGCTTGGAGGGCATGAAAGGGTTCGTGCCCTCGAAGAGCGCTTGGGGCTCACCCAGCTCATCACAAGCGGTTTTCCCTTTGTGATTCTTGGCCTCCTTGCACACACTTCAGCCATCAACATCTTGAGCGAGGCCACCCTCCAACGCATCACCCCTTTTTTGCAGTTTGGCCTCGGCTGGATCGGCTTCCATACGGGCTTTCAGTTGGAAGCACGACGCCTCATGGCCTTGCCGCGAGGCACGGCCACGGCCATCGCCCTGCTCACGGTATCTCCTTTGCTCCTCATCATGGCCACAAGCGGTCTTGTGATCTGGGCCATTGGGCAAAAACACGACTGGCACCTTTTGCTCAGAGAAGGCTTGATGATCGGCCTTGCAGGCTCCCTCTCTGCTCCCACCCTGCTCCGATGGCTTGCTTCTTCTGACTCGGAGGAACGCACTGCATTTGTGCGCTCGATGAGCCTGCTTGATGATGTTTTCGTGATCCTTGCCCTTGCCGTGATTTCTGCTTGGCTCCGTCCCTCGGCATCCACAGGTTGGATCCTCCCTGGCGTGGGCTGGTTTTTTGTGATTTTTGGGATGGCTGCGGTGTTTGGAGCGCTTGCTGACTTCACGATTGCTCTGGCTGAAACCCGCGCGGAACGCTCTGCTTTGGTTTTGGCCTTCGTGGCCTTGAGCTCTGGCATGGCCGCACTCTTTCAAATCCCTCCATTGGTGGTGTCCTTTCTTGCTGGGATGGTTTTTCGGAATATTCCCTCACCCACCGCCAAAAACGATATCGAAGAAACCTTTGCTCGCCTTGAGAGGCCGATCTACCTCGTTTTTCTCATCATCGTTGGAGCCCTTTGGCATCCTGGAGAAGCGCTTGGCTGGGTTCTCGTCATTGTCCTCTTTGTCGCGCGCACAATTGGCCGGAAGGTGGGCGCAATCGCCTTTCGCCGCGCTTTACCCAAGGAAGCATCCCCCCTCCATGAGCTCAGCGATTTCGATCTCGTGCTTCCTCCCCTTGGCCCTCTGGCCCTTGCATTCATGATCACCGCCCAAGTTGTGTATGAATCGCCGGCAATCCGCGCAATGGTGACGGGAGTTCTCGGCACATCGATCCTCCTTGAAGTGTTCGCCCAAGTCTTTGGGCGAGAGCGCCCGCTGCCTCAGAAAAGGGACACCCTGCATTCTCGGAGCCAACGATGAGAACCCTTCTGCGTCTCCTTTTGGCGCTCCTCCTTGGGGCCCTCATGGGTGCGGTTCATTCACTCGATGCCCAAATCCCAGGTGCAAAGGCGGGGAGCCTCACGCTGAGCGTGGGCTTTGTTCTTGCCTGCTCATGGCTTGCAGGGCGCATTGCCGCTTCGATCGGCCTTCCAAAGCTAACTGGCTACCTTGCCACAGGCATTGTGACTGGGCCGGCCCTCCTTTCGTACCTGGACGCCGAGAGGGTCAGGGAAATGGGCCTCGTCAATGGAATGGCCACCTCGCTCATCGCTTTGACTGCTGGAAGCGAGATGGACTTCCGAGCCATGCGCCCGCTTCTGCGTTCGATTGCGTGGATTTCGCTTGTGGGTGTCGTGGGCACAGCGATTCTTCTGGCCATAACGGCCTATCTCCTCAGAGCACACCTTCCCTTTCTCGCCGATCTCCCTCTGATTCAAGCCACTTGGGTTGCCTTGGTTCTTGGAGTGGTATTGGTTGCCCAATCTCCCGCCGTGGTCGTTGCAATCCGCGCTGAAACCGGTGCAAACGGCCCTGTCTCCCGCACAGCCCTTGGGGTTGTGATTTTGGCTGATCTTTTGGTGATCGTGTTGTTTGCCATCACTTCAACCGCCACCAAAGCCATGCTCGCTGGTGGCTTTGATTGGTATGCAACACTCCTCCGCCTGGGATGGGAGATTTTTGGTTCATTTGGGGTTGGCACTGGGATTGGGGTCTTGCTTTCCCTTTGGCAGCGCCACATCGGCTCCCGTGGCCTGGATCTTTTCGTCCTTGCCACCTGCTTTGTCAGTGCAGAAGTGGGAAGAAGGCTGCACCTCGACCCCCTCCTCATCATGCTCGGTGCGGGGCTTCTCGTCGAAAACATCGCTTGCCGGGGAGAGGAACTGCGCCACGCCTTTGCAGACGCGTCGCTGCCGGTATACATTCTGTTTTTCACCGTCGCTGGAGCGTCGATTCATCTCGAAGCCATTCCTCAAGTGGCTTTTCCAGCCCTCACCCTGGTCCTCGTGCGTGCACTCGGTCTGCTTGTGGGTTCATCTGTTGGGGCAAGCCTGGCTCAGGCACCTCCCTCCGTGCGCCTTTACGGAGGCTTTGGGCTCCTCCCACAAGCAGGGCTTGCGATTGCCCTTTCTCTTCTCTTCGTTCGCACCTTCCCCAGCTTTGGGGCATCTGCAAGCGCCCTCACCTTGAGCGTCGTGGCCATCAACGAAATCGTCGCACCTGCCATCTTCCGAGCCGCCCTCATCCGCGCAGGAGAAGCTTCAACCACTGGCACCCCTCATCCTCAAGGCACCTCCATCGACACCAACCACCCTTCACCCTCACCCAATCAAAACCAAGCTG
>JANWYL010000316.1 GCA_025056955.1 Sandaracinaceae bacterium
CCTGTGATAGGTACTGCTTGCGTGAACATTTCGGCTTGAGATAGCGCGTTCTGTCCCGTTGTCGCATCAAGGACCAGCAAGACTTCGTCGGGAGGACGTCCCAAGGCCTTTTCAGCTGTGCGCACTATCTTTTTGAGTTCCTCCATGAGATTCGACTTCGTGTGCAAGCGCCCAGCGGTATCGACAAGCACAAGGTCGCCCCCTTCAGCAATTGCGCGCTTGATTCCGTCAAAAACCAAAGCGCTGGGATCTGAACGTTCCTTTCCTTTGATGATCAGGGAATTCGTACGGCTTGCCCACATTTCGAGCTGAACTGTGGCAGCTGCCCGAAAAGTGTCTCCTGCCACCAAAAAGACCTTTTTCCCATCCCGAGTGAAGCAGCTTGCAATTTTCCCTATTGTTGTCGTTTTACCCACACCGTTAACTCCAACCACAATCACAACCGTCGGAACCTGTGCGATGGTAACAGGCCCTGGCGTTTCTCCAAGCATGCTTAACGCCTGATTGCGCAAATAGGACCAGACTTCTTTTTGGTCGCTAAAATTCCCCGCTTTCAAACGCTCTCTGAGCTCTCCCATGAGCAGCTCAACCGTGCGCGGGCCAATGTCTGCAGCAAGAAGAATTTCTTCGATCTGATTGGCAAGGCTCGGATCAAGCTTGCTTTTTCGATTGAAAAGTTGGACCAGGCGGCTCACCCAGCTGCTTCGCGTCTCTGACAAGCCCTTTTTCAGAGCAGCTTTTTCCTCTGCTCGCTGTGCTGGGTCCAGATAAGCCTTTTTCAGTGCACGCTGGGCTGGGACCTCGCTTGGCTTGGCCACAGGCCTTTCATCTGGCAGGGGATGAACTTCTGCCTTGGATTCTGCTCGAAGCCCCAAAGAGGCCTCCAAATGGGGAGAAGGCGTTTTGCCGGAAAGGCTTTCAGATGTGCCTGAGGGGGAATGCGTAGAAAGCGAGGGTGAAGGAACCTTCTGGGCCTCGTCTCTTCGGGTTTCGCTTGGAGTTTCCAGAGGTGCTGAAACTGAAAAGGAGGGGATTTCTGACTCGGGAGATGGAGCTGCGCTTTGAGAAATGCCTTGCATTGGCTCCGGTTGAGAGCTCCTGGGGCTGACTTGGCTTGCTTGAGAGAGTGGCTCAGCCACTTGGTGGAAAAGATTGGACTGGCCCTTTTTTTCCTCGACCTCGACCTGCGCGGTGCTGGTTTGAGAGACTTCTTCGACAGGCGCAGGGGGAGGTGCTTCGGATTCCGAGGGCAAATGGAGATCGGCTGCAGCTTTGGGGGGGAGGGCTTTTTTCCTGGAAGAGAGAAACCAAAAGAATCCGATTATGGCCAAAAGAGCAATTCCAGTGAGGATGAAGGTCATGGCTCCAAGGGCTCATGTGGGAGGAGCAAGAAGGGGGATGGCCGTGCACTATAGAGAAGTCTGCCCCACTTCGTCAATCCTTTTTTTGCGAAACGCTCTTGCTTCCCCAAGACCCAAAGGCACATCGGCAAGGTACAGCAGCTGTTTCAATCAAACCACGACCTGTGCCATGGAACAAGGCTCATGAGTTGCAGTCAGAAGTCTCACTTTTCGAGACCGGTGCAAATGGACGATACTCAACCAGGAGCTTCAACACGGAGGTTGCTCGGTGCTGCCTGAATCCTCGTGCTCGGTACGGCGTCGCAGTTTTCGACGCACGTTTCAGGTTGCTTTGACGCTAGCGGCTTTTTGGTTTGGAGCGCCATCCAAAGCAGACGAGCGAACTGACTACCTTGTGCAGCTGCTTCGAAACTCTCCTGCTTTTCGGGTGCGGGCCCAGGCTGCGATTTCTTTGGGAAACGGCTCCCCAAGTCCAGAAGCCATTCGAGCGCTCATCGCTGCCCTTCGCGACGAAAATGCCGCAGTGCGCACGGCAGCTGCGAGCGCCCTTGCGCGAATTGGAGATCAGAGTGCCATCGAAGCCCTCCGGGCAAGTGAAAAGGATCCAGAAGAGGCCGTCCGGCAGGCAGCGTCCAGTGCAATTTTGGCCATTCAAAATCGAGAGCGGCTATCACGCCCATCTCAGCCATCTTCGGCACCAGCTCCTCCCTCACCAGGGCCGCCAAAATACTATGTCGGCCTTGGCCGCCCGAGCGTAAGCGGCCCGCTCCCATCTCCCCTCAGCCAATCGCTGCGTTCCCTTATCGAACGACGCTTGCTTGCAATCGGAGGGATTTCAATTGCGCCTGATGGTGAATCGCCTGCAGCCGCTCAGAAAGTCCTGCGCCAGCGTTCTTTGACAGGGATTTACCTCGATGTTTCTGTGGTGATTGATAACCCCTCGTCGAATGCAGTACGCGCCCGCGTTTCCGTGGTGGTTCAGGATTACCCAGGGCGCAATGTGCGAAGCATGCTGAGCGGTTCAGCCACTGCCACTGGAACTTCAACGCCTGATGAAGCGCTTCTCGACGCAGCAATTGGAAGTGCTTTTAACCGTCTTCCAATGGCGCTTGCCTCCGCTTCTCGTTAGCTTGGCTTTCTTGCCAGCGCAGGGCATTTTGTGATAGCCGTCCTTCAAGGAGAACCCACGGCGACCTCAACAACTTCACCCCAGGAAGGCCAAGCGCATCCA
>JANWYL010000317.1 GCA_025056955.1 Sandaracinaceae bacterium
CAAGGTGGAAGGAAGCGAAATTGAACTGCGTTCTCAGGCCTATCTTCCTCGAGGCAGTGCAGTGACGCTTCTCATCGCAGGAGGAATTCGGGATTTGGATGGGATAAAAAGGAGCGAAGCCCCTCTCATCATCAATGGGAGGGTTTCTGAAGGGCCCGAGGGAGGAGCCCAAATCGTTGCTGCTTTTCCTCCTGATGGGAGCGTGAACTTGTCTCCTCGTACGGAGCGTTTCGTTTTGGCTTTCGATGGCCACGTTCAGGTTTTCCCAGGGGCGATTCTTGTGCGGGATTCAAGTCGAGGCGAGTTCCCTGTCACAGCAAGCATGGTAAGCTGCTCGGAAGAGGGCCTCAATTCCTTTGTGGATTGCCTTGCCATCGCACCTCTCCGCTCCTTTCCGCCTGGCGACGTTGAAATTCTGACAACTGAGAATTTGAGAGATGCAACAGGTGCTTCGCTTCCCATGAGCCGGTTGAGCTTTCGCGTTGGGCCAGAAGCTCGTTCTCTCGACTTTGAGGCCATGAGATGTCCAATCGATGGGCGAGAAGAGCTTGGCCTTGGTTGTGTCGTTTTCAGTGATCGGCAGTGGAGTTTGCGAGCGAGGGTGGGGATGCCGGCTCGTTTTGAACTTTACTCACCACATCGTGCCATTCGGGTTGCCGCTCCATACGGTGAGGTGAATCTGGTGTTGCCTGCTTTGGCTCCGAACCACTTCGAAGCTGCTCGTTTGGTGGTAAGAAGCCTTGATGGGCAAGTGGTGGAGCGAGCGATTCAGATTGAGACCAGTAAGAGACCGCTTTTGCCTTTGACAATTACGGAGGTCTGTGCGGACCCTGAGGGGCCGGAACCTGACCAAGAATGGGTTGAGCTCTTTCACTTTGGAGATGCGCCGATATCTGATGTGGACCTTTGGCTTGCAGATCGAGAGGACGTTCAAGGCACTCGAATCATGATAAGGCGAACGATCGCACCAGGGGACAGGGTGATTTTGGCAGGCATGCGTTTTGATGCGGTGAGCGCCGGAGTTGCGGCAGGCGCGCTTGTGATTCGGGTCGATGGTGCATTGGTGCCAGGTGGGTTGGCAAATGCAGGAGAGCCTTTGATTCTCAGGGATCACGAGGGCTGGCGTCTCGCCCGTATGCCTGCTTTTCGTGGCCGTAGAGGCATGTGCGTGGTGCGTAGAGCAGAGGCTGATCCTCGAAGTGAAGGAGAGGAAGATTTCTTGTATGCTTCGTGCACGCCGGGAAGATGAGGGGGACTTTTGAGAATGGCCCAGGATTGTTCATCATGTTTGGTTAGATGCTAAAAATAGGCCGTAAAGCAGGCATGGCTTGGGATTTTGCTGAAAGAAATCGAGCTGAAAACGAGGGCGCAGAGCATCTGTTGGTTGCAACAATCATAGAAAAGGGCTTCTCGGAGGCCAAAGCGCGGAGTAATGCCGATCGGCAAGAGGTTGTGCTCACTGGCAAGTTGGCAGATGCACCCATCGGAGGGCTTTTTTGCTTCCAGGGGCGGTGGGAGTCTCATCCAGTCCACAGGAGGGTTTTTCGAGTGAGTGGTTTTTGGCATCCGCTCGAGTTGAGGAAGCGGGGGGTGATCGAGTACCTGAGCAGCGAAGTTTCTAAAATCGGTCCCGTTTTAGCGAGCCGAATTGTTGAGCGCTTTGGAGACCAAAGTCTTCGAGTGATCGCCGAAGATCCTAAGAGCCTCGAAGGAGTGGAGGGATTTGGGAAAGAACGGATCAATGCCATAAAGCAAAAGGGAGCAACAATAAAAAAGGACCTCGACAAGGTTGAGCAGTCTTGCTTCATCAATGGGTTTTTGGGCTCAGACTGTCCAATCGCTGGGCAAATCCAGGAGTGGCTTGGTGACGAGGCCGTCGATGTATTGCGGGAGGATCCTTATTCCATCATGGACAAGGTGCCTGAGTTTGATTTTGGTGGAGTGGATTGGATTGCAAGAGAAATCGTCAGAATTCCAGCTGAGGATCTGAGAAGGGTGCAGGGCGCGATTCTTTTTTCCCTGCGCCGTTCCACGGAGGAGGGGCACGTTTTTTTGTTTAAAGATGAGCTGCGCAAGGCCCTTGAGAAACTGGAAATTCCAACTTCTTTACTGGATCAGGGGCTGGAGGGCCTGGTAAAGAGGAAGCAGGCAGTTGTTGAAGAAAGTGATGTGTATCTTTTGGGGCTGTACCAGGCAGAGGTGGGCCTGGCCAAAGGGGTTCGACAACGAATCAAGCCCACACAAGGGCCCCATGGTACATCATTAAAAGAAGTCGTTGGTCGGGTTGCGAGCGAGAGCACAATCCCGCTAACGCCTGCGCAAGAAGAGGCTGTGCGGCTTTCGCTTGAACAAGGGGCGATGGTGCTTACTGGAGGGCCGGGGACTGGCAAAACGACCACCCTTCGAGCAATTGTGGAGGCCCACAAAATGCTAAAAAGGCGTGTGGCTCTCGCCGCACCCACAGGAAGGGCGGCGGACCGGATGAGTAAAGCCACAGAGATGGAGGCGAAAACCGTTCACAGGCTCCTTGAGTGGAGTCCGACGCAGCTCTGCTTCCGCCGCAATGCCGATTATCCCCTTGATTTCGAC
>JANWYL010000318.1 GCA_025056955.1 Sandaracinaceae bacterium
CAGCCAAACATGCCAAATAACCAGGCATCTCCTTCCGCTTCTCAGCCTCCACCACCTTCTTCACCATCGCTTGTTCTCTTTGGAATCGCGATCATTTCAGGGATCGGTGCGGGTGCTCTCTTTCCCAAAAGCGAGTACCCCATCATTTACGGGATTTTTCGCTTTTGTGCGCAGGCCTTTTTGGCTTTGATCAAGGGCCTCATCGTCCCCTTGATTTTTTCCACCTTGGTCGTCGGAATCGCCCAGGTCGGCGACATCAAAGCAGTTGGCAGAATGGGGGTGAGAGCGCTGATCTATTTTGAGGTAGTGACCACAATTGCACTTTTGATTGGTTGGGTGGTTGCAATCATTTTTCGACCTGGAGAAGGCCTGCCGCTCGACACCTCTGTTTCTTCTTCAATGCATGCCTCCAACCATTTCAACCTTTGGGAGACGCTGCTACACCTTTTTCCATCAAACCTTGCTCAACACTGGGTGCAGGGAGAGCTTCTTCCCATTGTTGTTTTCGCTGTGCTCTTTGGGGTATCGATTGCCAAAATTCAAGAAAAAAGCTCAATCCTCATCGAATTTTTCGAAGCTGTTGCGCAGGCAATGTTCAAATACACCCACATGGTGATGCGACTTGTCCCAGTGGGTACATTTGGTGCGATGGCCTATAACATCAGCCACATGGCTTCAGGGTATTGCCTCACAGGTGGTCCGGTTGAATCTTGCCAAGACGCAGCGCGACTAGAGGGGTTGAGCGCCGTTTTTCACATCCTTGGTCAATATGCGAAGTTGGTTGGTACACTGTATTTGGCCCTCGCCGTTCTGTGCATTACCGTGTTTTGCCCCCTGCTCATCATTTCCAAAATCCCCCTTTCCCTTTTCCTCCGCATCATTCGCACCCCTGCTTTGACAGCATTCCTTACTGCTTCAAGTGAAGCAGCGTTGCCGCATCTTCTCGAGGAGCTCGTTCGCTCAGGGGTGCCTCGACGGGTGGCCAGTTTCATCCTTCCTGCTGGCTATTCATTCAACCTCGATGGTTCAACCCTTTATTTGGTCCTTGCCAGCATGGCGATTGCCCAAGCAGCAGGAATCGAACAAAGCCTTGGGCAACAGTTCCTCATGCTCTTCACTTTTATGATCACTTCCAAGGGGGTGGCGGGGGTGCCACGGGCTACGCTCGTCATCATTGCGGGAACATGCACAAGCTTTGGATTGCCAGGAGAAGCCGGGGTGTCGATGCTCCTTGCCGTAGACGCGCTCATGGACATGGCCCGCACAGCCACAAATGTTGTGGGAAATGCCCTGGCCACCCTCTTGATCACTCGCTGGGAGGGCGCCCATGAGGACCAAGTAACACACGCCTCTTGAGCATCTGGTGCACATGCAATTGGTCAACCACGCAAATTTCTCCTGTGCTTTCGCTAAGGCCCTAGGCCCGAAAAGAAAAGCTTGACTTCAAGGAAAAATGAACTATGTCTTTTGCCACAAGACGGCGGTCCATAGGTCCCCCCCGCCCGCTGACCGCCGTCACCTAAGCTTTAGGGCTTCGTTTGGAAAGCCCCTTGTAGCCTTTCTTGAAGCTTTAAGAGGCATGGCTGTTTTGCTCATACTGTCCACCCAACTGAGAGCCGCAAACGTGGCTCAATGAGCCACGCCTCAAGTTGGGTGGATATCCCTTGGACCGCACACTGGATGCCGCCGCCTACCGCTATCCAAAGTGCACCAATCCCAAAGTGCCATGCTCCCTCAACTTCATGCCGGAATTGAAAAGGAGTAGCACCCCCTTGGACTGCTCCTCCAAAACGCAAGGTGATTCGAAAGGAGGGAGGGAAGGCAAAGGCACCCATCCAAAAAGAGCTCAAAAAATCAAGCTGAAATCCGCTCAACTCTTTCCCAGCCCATCCAGTACCCCCCGCAAGGCCAAGCCCAAGCCAAGAGGTAACCAACCATTCGACCCTCCCTCCAAATTCCCATCTTTCCGACCATGCTGCCTCTCCTCCAATAAACCAGAAATTTCGACGGGCCTTTGCATCATGGGGAAGGGATTGAGAGGGAGGTAAAGCATCTCCGCGAGCGCTGGGAGAAAAAAGGAGGGAGACAAAAAGCAGGGCAAGCAAACAGCGCTTGCTTTTTTTACTTGAGCCGATGAAAAGGTGCCTTAGGCAATGCATGGCCTTCTCTCCTTGTTATCGAGAAAGAAGGCCTCTTGTTGCGGATTTGGGGCATAAAATCCTAGCCCCCTTTTCCTGTCCACACGAAAATGGCCACTGCCAACGAGCCCAAACCAACGAGCAGGGATAACAACGCCACCCCTATAACCAGAAAGCGATCACCAAACTTCAAAAAGCGATCTGCCACCACAGCAGAGGCAATCGCAGCCAGCATGGCCACGCCCCACACGCCCATCGCAAGCACGCAAATCATGCCCACAAGCGCAGCCACCCCAACCACAAAGAAGAGAAAAATCGCATCGGGGTTCGAGCCAAGGGAGCGGGCTTTCTCCAAAATGGCGATATCGCGTTGCAGCAGTTGCTCACTGTCCATACAAAGTTCCTAGTTT
>JANWYL010000319.1 GCA_025056955.1 Sandaracinaceae bacterium
AAGCGTTGCGTAGTGCCATCGTCTCTACAGTCACGGATTCGGTCAAGCGCTCCGGCTGGCCTCGGGGCTTAAAGGATCTTCAGCTACTTGTTGAGTGCTTGATCAACATGAGTCTCGGCCAAACGTCAACCCAGGGGAGCAAAGGCTTTGATCCGCAAAAGAGCTATCGCCAAACCCGCTCGGAATGGGAAATGGAATTCCAGCGGGCCTATTTGCAATGGCTTCTCAATCTCCACGGTGGCAATGTCTCGGCAGCCGCACGCGCGGCCCAAATGGACCGAAAATTCCTCTATCGGCTCATGAAGCGGCATGGATTAAAAGGGGCTGGGGAATAGCTTTCGAAAACAGGCGAAACGTGATGGATTGGCAAGCTTTGGCAGAAGCAGCTTCGCCTTGTCACTTGCTTCGACTGGTTGTGAATGGCTTTCGCAACCTTAAGGAGATCGATCTTGCTCCTGGCCCGAAAATCAACGTGATTTCGGGAAATAACGGCCAAGGCAAAAGCAACCTCCTCGAGTCGCTCCGCTACGCCTCCACATTGCGCAGCTTCCGCGCCTCGCCCCGCGATGCGCTGATCGGTTGGGGCAGCCCCTGGGCCCAAATTCTTTGCTGGACAAAATCGTCAGGAGTTTCTAGCTCTCTCGAAATCCGCATTGAGCGCAAAGGTCAAAAGTCACTCCGCCTAAATGGAAAGCATCCAAGCTCTTTTTTTGCTTGGCTCAATGCGCTTCCCACTGTCATTTTTCACCCAGCCGAAATCGAACTCATCCAAGGGGGCCCCGAAAGACGAAGGGAGTGGCTTGATACCCTTCTTAGCGCCATCGAGCCTCAGTATGCACATGCACTCAAAGCCTATGGGCGTGCCCTTCAGCACCGAAACGACCTTTTGAGGCAAGAGCCCCTGAATCGGCAAGCCATTGTTGCATTTGATGCCTTGCTTGCCAACCACGGTGCCCAGATTGCAGCCGCTCGCTTCAAAGTCATCTGCGAGCTTGAAAGGATCGCAAAGTCGGCTTGGACAGAGCTTTTTGACAAAGAAGCAGATCTCAGCATCTCCCTGCATTCACGAGTTGAGCCCTCAGAATCCTCGCTTCTTCGAGCCCTTGCTGAGCGCCTACCACAAGATCAGATGCGCGGCTTTACTTCGGTGGGCTCCCATACGGACGATCTTGTGCTTTTTTTGGGATCACGAAGTGCAAAACACGTCGCTTCTCAAGGGCAAAAGCGCGCATTGGCCCTTGCGCTAAAGCTTGCAGAGCTCTGGGTTTTTGCATCCCGTAACCAACGCTTGCCCCTTCTTTTGCTTGACGATATAACGAGTGAACTCGATCCAGAACGCAACCAAAAGCTCCTTCACCTCCTTTCCCGAATCGGGGCCCAGGTTTTTTTGACAACAACGCACCCAGAGCTCATCCGAATTGAAAAAGAGAGAAGCGACTGGTGGATCTGCGATGGCAGGCTCAAGCCATTATAGTTCCAATCGCCAAGTCAAGCTACAGCATGTTGACTGGATCGACATCAAGGGTGGCTCTCACTTTCCCAAGGCCCCCTTCCATGAGCTGAAGGACCGCCCTTGCGCACTCACGGAGGGCGCGGCGTTCAGAGCCCTTGAGCAGCACTTGGTGCCGATAGCGGTTGCGAATTCGCTCAATTGGACAAGGAGCGGGGCCAAGCACCTGCACCTTGCCATGCTGCACAGGAGGGGTGCTGCGCGCGGCAGCCGCAAGTTGTGAGGCACAACGAATCGCTTCCTCTTGGCTCGGCGCATCCACGCGAATCGCAACGAGGCGCCCATAGGGGGGGTAGAGAAGCTCTCGCCGCCGCTCGAGTTCTTCTTTGGCAAATGCTTCATATTGGTGCTTGAGCGCCTGCTGAATCACACTGAGCTCAGGCTCATGGCTTTGAAAAATCACCCGCCCTGGCTTTAACCCCCTCCCCGCTCGACCTGCAACTTGCGTGAGCAGTTGAAAGGTCCTTTCAGCTGCACGGAAGTCCGGAAAAAACAGGGAGTGCTCAGCACAAAGCACCCCCACAAGGGTAAGGTTTGGCAAATCGTGGCCCTTTGTCACCATTTGGGTCCCGATGAGAATATCGATTTCGCCCCTGTGCATCCCTTCGAGAATCTTGTCAATTGAAGAAAGGGTGGCTGTATCCCGATCGAGGCGGGCAATCCGCGCCTGCGGGAAAAGGTGAGCCAAGGCTGTTTCAACGCGTTCTGTTCCGGCACCCAAGCGTTCAACGCGAGGGAAATCACAGTATGGGCACCTGTCATCAATCGGTGTGGCATGGTCGCAATAGTGGCAGCGCAAAAGGCCGAGCCTTCGATGCTCAGTCAGGCAAACACTGCAGAAGGGGCATTCGAGAGGCCGACGGCAAGATGGGCACCAGAGCACAGGCGCAAAACCGCGGCGATT
>JANWYL010000031.1 GCA_025056955.1 Sandaracinaceae bacterium
AACCAAGCGCTCCGCGCCTTGTAATTGGTGACGCTAGCCTCCCCAAAGGAGGTCCCTTCGCACCTCACCTCAGCCATCAAAGCGGGCGCGACATCGACCTGGCTTATTTCCAAGTGAGGTGCCGAAGGACTTGCGATCATCGCCCTGTTTCGCCACAAACCTTTGATGCCAAACGGCAATGGCGCTTGATCAGTCGCTGGTTACGCGGAGACAAGGTGGAAGCAATTTTTATGGACTATTCACTTGAGGAGGCGCTTTATCGCGCAGCTCAAGAAAGCGGCGCTTCCCAAAGCGAGCTTTCGCGCTGGTTCCAGTGGCCCAGGCCTCCAGACGCCCGCGTGGGCATCATTCGCCACCTTGACAACCACCAAGACCACATGCACGTGCGCTTCCGCTGCGCGCCCTACGACTCAGCATGCGTGTCCGATTCCGATCGCTAAAAGGATCGCTCAAGGGGTGCATGAAACGCTTGGGTGAAGCGCTTTACTCCCCAATGTGGAGAAGGTTTTGGATGGCTTCCTCAACTTCTTTGGCCTCAGGATTGACAGTGGGTGCAAAGCGGTTGACTGGAATCCCCTTCCGGTCAACCAAAAACTTGGTGAAATTCCATTTGATTGGCCCCTTTCCCTCAGGGGGAAGCTCTTGTTCTTGGAGATGACGATAGAGGGGATGCGCATTTGGGCCATTCACTTCAATTTTGGAAAAGAGGGGAAAAGTCACGTCATAGCGGGTACGGCAAAAGTGCTTGATCTCTTCCTCGCTTCCTGGCTCTTGCGCCCCAAACTGGTTGCATGGGAAGGCGAGGATCTCAAAGCCCCGGCTGTGGTATTTGCGATACAGGCGTTCAAGGCCAGCATACTGTGGCGTGAGGCCACATTGGCTTGCCACATTGACAATGAGAAGCACCTTTTCGGAAAACTCTGAAAGCTTGCACTCCTTGCCGTCGATGGTTTTTGCTTGAAACGAATAGACGCTCATGCCAGTGTCTTCAGGCCCAAATTGCCCTTTGTCAAGTCAACCTCAGGGCGATCCTGGCAGCTTACAGGCACTCCAGAGGCCACGGCCTTCGCGCTGCGCGACCTCTGCATCTTCCCGAAACTGGCTTTCCATGAACACGTTTGGACGAATGATGAGCAGCTTGGCCAAGCCCCGGCGAAGCAGTTGACGCTGCCAGAGATCCCCATCCCCCACACCCACCCAAACATAGGCAAGAACGCGTCCGTTTGGGTCAGTGCAGCCAACGTCAAAGGACAAAGCCACCATGCGGCCAATCAACTGTTCGCTAAATTGCTTGGCCTCTGCACCATAACAGTGGGGATAACCACGGGGGACAGAGGTTTCGGGGGTATCTACCCCAATCAGACGCACCCTCTCTGCTTCACCGGCCCCATCAATGAGCACATCAAAGGTGTCACCGTCAATCACCCGCATCACCCTCCCTTTGGTTGCAGGGCGACATGGATTTGGTGGAGCAGGAAGCGCTCCGAGATCAAGGTTTAACACCCTCGCATCATCCAGATTCACCAATCGATTCTCATCCCAACAATTGCCGGCTGGCAACGCATACTTGCAAGGTGTCCAGTCCACTGGTTGGGCTGGGCATCCAAAAAACAAAAATGCGACCCAGCACCAGTCCCCTAGGCTCCGCCATCCACCCAAGCGAAACACCCTTTTCCTCCATGCTTAGAAGCGAAAGCGGGCTTCGAGCTGTAAGATGCGCTCTATCGGATAGCGCAGGGGATTTCCAGGATCCCACTCGCGGTGGTTTTCGGTGTACACCATGGTGGCAACGCCTGTCCGCCTCCAAAAAAACCATGAAACCCCAACTCGCCAAGTCGTCTGCTCAGGCTGGTAGCTGACCCCCTCTGGAGTGCGCCGCCCTGGAGGCAAACCTTGATATGAAGCCAATCGGTAAAGCCCACCAAAATCTCCAGCAATCATTAAGACTTTTGGAATAATTAAAACAGAAAGAGAAACATTGAAAGTCGTATTGATTGCATTGTAATCAAGAACATAGCGGCCAAAATAATCACCACGCAATAGAAAATGCCAATAACGGAAAAAGAAGCCAGCCTGCCATAAAATACCCCTCTCATTTGGTCTCTGATCATATCTTCCACCAATTGAAAACTGCAATCCAAGTGGATTTGGGGTGTATACAAAGAGAGTATCGAAACGATCAATCCGACCAGCAATATCAAAAAACATCTGGGCCCCGGCACTCCAAGAGAAATTGCGGTCTTCGTTTCGGAAAAATCGACCCCCTACATTACCTGTGCCTTGCCCAGACCCCGCAGCCCCAAACAGTCGAAAACGGGCAATGCTCAGGGTGTCTCCAACAGGCCCCCCCAATTCAACAGCAAAACCATTGCCTGGCTCAGCGATATTGCCAAGATAAAAAGGTGGCGTAAGAAGTGGATAATTCGCTGCGGACATCACAAAGTTGGCAGTAAGCAACGCAGAGCCACTGTTCACATTAAAATAGTGCCCCGAATTACCAACCGGCACTTGGAACAAAACAAAATTGACGCGCAGCTGCTCGTCTGCACGCGCCTGTACGAGAAAAAATGAATTTTGAATGAATGGAATTGGACCAAGCGCCCTTAGCTGAAGGAGAGTGAATCGTGCCTCGGGAATATTCGATACATAATTTCCGTTTCGATCGTAATTCCACTGAATTGAACCGCCAACGCCACCAACAACCGAAAAGCGCATTCCCGGCTGGGCTTGGCAAACAGTGACTTCCGGATCGAAGCGACAGCCAAAATCGGCACAATCGATTCGACCATCTCCGTCGTTATCAACACCATCCGAACACGCTTGGTCGCTGCGCTCCCCATCAACATCACCCAAGCGACCAATCAACTCCTCAACGCTTCCAACATCTTCGGGGAGTTCTTCCCCATCGCCCGCACTTGCTCCAGCGCTTCCATTTCGTGGCCCCTTCCAACTGCCTCGACACGCACGGATGTGCGGAACCATGCAGTCTTGGTCATCGCAGTCCACTGCCCCATCGCCATCGTTGTCCACCCAGTCGCTGCACGCCCGCTCGGAGTTCTCTTCGCTCCCGCCTGCATGGCAGCGTGGGGCCTCAAAACAATCGGCATCTGCACAATCGCTCAAACCATCGCCATCATCGTCCACACCGTTTGCGCAATCTTTTTCCGCACGCCCCTCTTCACGAGAAGCACTTACGTTTTGGGCATAAGATTTAGCCCCAGTCAAAACCAAGAAGGTAAAAAAAACAAATCGATTGACATTTACAATCTCTTTTGATTTTGATCGCATGGTCACTCTTTTACTTCATTAAGTGAAAAACACAATCACCCACACACTCTAGGAATATTCAATCCTGGAAACAAGCAAAGATCCCTCGTTTGTGGATTCCAATTGCAATCCCAATCGTCGCAATCGATAAAGCCATCTTGGTCATTGTCAATCCCATCTGCGCAATTGGCTCTCATAAAATCAGAATTGGCTCCAACGCTTTCGCGACAAGGCGATCTCTGATATCCCGTTGGCATGCCCATCTCATCAATGATCTCTTCCACAAATTCTCTGCACGAAAAATCCTGGCAATCGGTATATCCATTTTGATCATTGTCAATCCCATCCTTACAACGGGAGAAAGACCGCTCACCTCTCGCAGCACAAAAAGCTGCAACGTCATTTGAAGATCTGGAACACGAAAAATCGGCACAATCCACATATCCGTTGTTATCGTTATCCACGCCATCCGAGCATTTTTCAATTGTGTTTTCTGCAATCGACATGCAATAAGCGACAGCTTCTGGAGATGCTCCTCTGTCTTCGCGAGAACACGAAAAATCCTGGCAATCCGTATACCCATTCCCGTCGTTATCAACCCCATCCATGCAGCGCTCAATCGTGTTTTCTGGGCCACGAATCGATTCACAATAAGCTTCAAATGCTGTGCGCTCTTCTCCTTGAAGAAGCTGGCATTGAGGATCATTGCAATCCAAAAGAGAAATCCGCCTCATGGTCATCGGATCATTCATGTAATTTCCGTCATTGTTGTTCCCATCCGTGCAACGGAGAAGCGTGTTTTCTGGTCCAAGGCATATCGGATCCGCATAGCAATCCCGATCAGCACAATCCATGCGCCCATCCCTGTCCTCGTCAATGCCGTTATCGCAATCCTCCTCGCCTCCAGGAACACAAAATGCTGCGCGCGCGCAATCGCTATCTTCACAATCTATGCGCCGATCACCATCATCATCCATTCGATTGTTGCATATTCTTTCTTTTCGGCACACTGTTACAAATGGATTTCTTGAACACCCAGAATCTTGGCAATCTTTGAATCCGTTTCCATCGTCATCAATCCCATTTGAACATGCCTCATCATCAAATTCCAACGAGCAACAAAGCTCCATAATCGATTGGCAATTTGGGTCTCCACAGTCAAAACGCCCATCGTCATCGTTATCAATAAAGTCACTGCATTTTTCAGGCGTATTTTCAAGCTCGAGATTGGGAACAATCGGCACCCGCCGGCTGCAAAGTCCCTGACGAATGCAATCGGGATCTCTACAATCGACCAAGCGATCGCCATCATCATCATAACCATTGCGGCATGCCTCAAGGCTGCGTTCATTTTCTGGAACTGGACCCAATGGAGTCAATTCGAAACAACCAAAAAGCAATAAAGAAATTGAAACGATTGAAAACCTCATAGAAAAACCCAAATCGGTCAATGCACTGCTTCCGAAAGAAAATCAATGGCTCCAATGATCTGGCACCCCAGGTGGCAGCGTGCCGTGTCCGTTCAGGCAAGGCGCGCGGTTGAGACCATAGCGGCGGTGAAAATCGACATAAAGCATGCATGAACCACGACGAAGGGTCGGCTCTCCGAGCTTTCCTGCTGCGCGGGCTGCCTCGAGAAAGCGCAATACTGGATCTCGCGCCGGCCCCTCCAAGTAAGCAGGAAGCTCACCCGTTCTGGAGAAGCGGGACGCAAATTCGATCAGGTGCAAGTTGGACCACTCTTTTAAGAGGGGCGATAGCGAAGCGCTCTCGCGCATCTCACGCGCCACGGCACGTGTGGCGATTGCATCGGCCACCACTTCGTCGTTACAAACCCATTGGCATTCTTGGTAAATGTTTCGGTGTTTTCTGCTCTCACTGTGACCGTCGTTTGTGGAAATAAGGCGGTCATAGTGCCACTCCTTGCCTGGATCTTCAGTGGCTGAGTGAAGGGAAGTCATCACAAAAGCGGGAACTCCGTGCGCCCACATCCCTCGCCCTTCTCGAATGGCCTCTTGTTGGGCGCGCAAATATTCTGGACGTGCAGGGGTGTCGTCAGGTTGGTAGGCGTGGGCAAGCCCTTCCCGAAGCATCGACACAACCAGGTCAGGGCACTCGACGAGAAGGCGACCATAGCCGTCTCGCTTGCCCTCTGTAAAGCAATGCCACACCCCCCTCCGTGCCCGGAGGGTCGCCATTTTGGCGATCACATACAGCTCATAAGGGTGCCAGCTCCCCCACTGGTGAGCAGGTCCAAAGCTCTCCAACGCATTGAACCCAGCAAGGCGACACTGGGAACCTTGATACTCCCCCGCCTGGATGCGAAAAGAGTCCCCGTCGTTGAAGCTCACGGGAATGGGAATGCCGTTGAGGAAAACCCGCGACCACGCCTCGGCTTCAACCCTCAAGCCCGTAAGCGCGATCAACCAGGCACCCATCAGTCCCAAAAAACCAGTGGCTATTTTTCCTTTCATCCTCCGGCTCGCTATTTTAGCGGCATGTGCTGGGACGAATGATTGATTTCGAGTGGGCCAACCATGCAAGTCCACGTTTGCTCAGGGCCTCCTTCGAATTTCAAAAGCGATAGATCCCCTCCAACGCAAAGTTAAAAGCAACTGCTGCAGCCACGGGGCCGCTTGCCAAAAGGTATATGGTCGGCGCGATGAGATCGAGCCCCACTTCCCAGTTTGGGGAGAAGGCGTAGTTCAGACCAGCAGCGCCCCGAATCACGGGCCCATTGTAAGGAAGGTATCCTCCCCCTAAGCGCAGTGGTACCGTTATGTTCAAGGTAGGACTTGGGCGCAAACGGTACTCGCCTTGAACGAGAAAAAGCATGTTGTGACCCCGGCCGTTACGCCCCTCAAGGTTCACGTATGCAACGTAGGTCCCGACTCCAATCTCACGGTTCAAGCGCAAGTCGAAACGAAGCCCTGCAAAGTGATTGTAAAACGAACCCTCAGTTGTGCCGATTGAGCCCTCCGTCTGGAGGGCAATTCCAAAGCGGCGCAATCCAGGCTCTTCCGGGCGCCACTTCCGTTGATCCAAGGCAGCAGGATGCGCAAGCTCATCAAAGGCGCTCCTCCTCAACGTTTGAAGGCCACCTGCCCATGCACCTCGAAACTGCGGCGTAAACTGTGGCTCAGGCCCCACCCATTGAGCTGGCAAAGGGAGGGCCTGACGAATCGCACGGTCAACAGCGGCACGAAACCCCTCGCTGCCCGTGCGTTCTGAGGCGACGAAAGGTCCCGTGCCATCCAAAGAGGCCACAATCACTTCCACCACATACTGCCCCCCCTCCGCCCAACACCGCGCAAACATGGCCCGATGGGATTGCGTGGCCCAAGCCAGACGCCAAAGGGCAGCAGGGGAAGGAGGATAGCGCAAGCGCAGGGCCCGAAACGCCTGCACGCCTACCTCGATTGGCGTGATCGCGTACCCCATTTCTGCGGCTGTCCGATACATCTGCTCGTTAATCGCCCGCCCAACAACAGGCGCCACTCCAACCGTCGCTGCATCGACAATCACCACCCGCCTTGTGGGAGCAGGTGCAATCGAAACCGGTGGGGCTTCCTTTGGCGTCTCCTGCGCTGAGGTGGGCACTGCACCAGTGGTTGGAGGCTCCTGGGCTTTTGCCAACCCAAGAGGCCCAACCACAAGCCAAAATGCCACGCCAACCAATCGCTTGCGAGCTTCCAAAACCATCGTGTCTTCTCGCAAAGCTGCTCCCTTATCCCGTGCCTGCCAGTGCTCGTTCAAATGCTTCATATGTTTCATCGTTGAACAAAACAAAACGAATCTCTTCCAAGCACCACTCCCGCTCGCGACAGACCTTGATGGCAATCGGCGCTGCTTCAGCAGCCGGGTACCCGTATGCCCCGCACGAGATGGCCGGAAAAGCGATTGTGCGCACGCCAAGCCCTTCGGCGAGCTCAAGTGCGCTCCAATAGGCCGAAGCCAAAAGAAAGGCCGCGTTGGGCTCATGATATCGGGGCCCTACGGCGTGGATGACATAGCGCGCAGGCAAAAGAAATCCTGGCGTCACAACAGCTTTACCAGTGGGGCAGCGCACCCCAGGGCGCTGTTCAGGGAGCCTGCGACATGCTTGAAGCAATTCCGGGCCTGCTGCACGGTGAATCGCTCCATCCACCCCTCCTCCTCCCAAACAACTTTCGTTCGCTGCATTAACAATTGCATCAACCCTTTGCACAGTGATATCGCCGCGCACAATGGTGATGTGAGGCATAGGGCAACTCCAGACCCATGTCTAGTGGAGGCAAGGTGCAAATGGCAAGCACTCCGTCACGTGTTGCAATTACATCGCAAGCACCCGAATTTCCGCAATGTTGACATGCACAAAGGGAGCTGCGCCTCCCGTTCCACCATACCGCTCAAAATGACGGAAATGGGACATGTTGATGGTTGTGTCATCGCTGACCACCGATATCCGGTAGCGTTCTCCGCCCTGGAGCTCAACTGGAATCATTGTCGACTCTTCCCAGCGATCCCACGTTCCAAGCTGTGGCATGGCCACCACACCAGACCCAACCACTCGACCACTGGGAATGTGCTCGACAATCACCCTCTTTGGAACGCAGGTGATCCCCGTGTTGATCGGACCTGAGCCATTACCGTAAAAAAGTTGAATGAAGTGACGTCCACTTTGGACTGCCGTGTGGGTGATCTCAAGCCTGTGTCCAGGATCACCCCATGGTTCGTAATGCAACCTCCCATGATTTGAGCTCAAAGCACCTCCAATCGCAGTAAACGCCGAAGCATCGTATGCCCTTGCGCGGCGGAGGCCAGGCCCCCAATGACATATGGGCTCAGAACGATGAGAGCAGTTTTGACTCAGCGCATAGCACGTCTCAATCGAGTAGCAAGGAGTCCGAGGAGAACTCAGGTCCCATTCGATGTCAAGAAAATCCTCCCCTCTAATGTTTGATGCGATGCGCACCCCATTTCGATACACGTTCACCCTCACTTCATCCCTGTTTTCTCCAGCGAGATCAAAGTGCAAACGGATCATTGTGCCAGCCTGGCTCATGCTTGTGATTCGCGGCGTGCGAGGGCCAAACACATTTCTGTAGTCACCCTCGTCAACCAACATCAACCTTCCTTGATCGCGGGGGGGAGACGGTGCAAGAAAAACATCAATCCGGTTGCTTTCACCAAGTGATTCAACTCGTATGGGAGAATCAACTTGGTCGCCGTTAAGGAGGATGCGTCCAACCAACAAAGAAGTCCCAGGATACCCTGGCTTCGCAGGAAGGTGCAGAACCACACTCACTCGTTTCCCCCTCACAGGCCAATCCTCAAGGGCAATTTTCCTTCCCACCCCAAAGAGAGAATTGAGAATTTCAACCGTTACAAATGGCTTGATGTGGAGCCCATCCAATTCGTTGGAAAGACCAAAAAGACCATGCACCACCGCACCGATGTACCCAGCAACACTCCAAAGTTGGCGGTGCGAGTTGACGACAGGGCCAGATGTCGGGCCTTCCTCCCGGTAAGGCAAACCGGTTGAGACCTCATAGTTTTCCATGTTCGAGAGCGAAAGGGCGGCGCCGCGAACCAGGGTGAGCAAGGCATGGGTGAATGCGGCAGCATGCTCAGCTTTTGCCGCAGCCAGAGACTCGTACGCAGTGACAAAGGGCCATTGCGCGCGGTTGTGATAAATCGGTGTAAACTGAATTTGAGGAGCGATAACAGGGGCACCCCTGCGAAGGTGAGGGTATCCCGAAAGCACTCGTCTCCCTTCATCTGGAGAAACAACATCGTTAAGAATCGAGAGCGCAATTGCCAATAAGTCATACCTCCTCACAGGGGCGCGGTCGAATGCATTGGGTGTGAAAGCGTAAAGCGCGCCTTCCGAGTCGTTCCAAAACACTTCTCGAATCCGCTGGCGCAGAGCATCTGCCTGGGCGCGCAAGCGATCCCTTTGGGTGTTCTCTCCGAGGAGTTGGGCAAGGTGCGCGGTGAAACGCAACGCATGCAGATGGAGCACGTTGGTGGAAAGAGATTCGCTTTCTGCAATTGGCGTGGTGTCGCTTGCCGTGTAAGCTGGGTAACTCTGTTCCCGCCAATCGAGAAAAGACGTCTCGCCGCGATAGAGGCCACGCGTTTCGTCAAAGATCACCAAGCGGTCGTGTTCGAGGGTGTTTAAAAGAGCACGATACGCCTCCTCTACGAAGCGGTTGCGGAGAGATGCATCGAGTTCAACCAAAAGCGCCTCGGCACCCAAAGCCCAAACCACCCGATCGCTTGAAACGGGATAGCTTCCACCCGATCCCGTGTCTTGAACAACCTGTGCACCTCCACCTTCACGGCGTTCGCTCACTTTGAAAAGGAGCGAATTCATGGACCTCAGCGGGTCAAGCGGAGCGAGGCCCAAGTCCACAGAGTAGCTCGTATCCCGCGTCCACACGTAGGTCCACAGCCTCCCTGTTTCGAAGCATCCCCCCTCGGGGCATGGGATGGGGCGGCCCCCATTGAAGGCGTGATCAGAAATCGAAGCGACTGAATTTTCACGCACTTCCTCGATTGCCAGAGCAAACAACGCATCAAAGAGATCATTTCCGCTCCGCACAACCGGATCGCCTTCTCGTTCGCTCAAGCGGCGAGGCGAGGTGGGAAAGTTATCACGGCGGGGAGCCGTCGAACTCAACTCATAACTTCGCCGGCAAGCGGCACGCTCACCAATGACAGTCACCCTCGCAACACCCAGCATGTCCTCCAGGCGGTCCTTTCCCTCAATCGGACCAATGTCAAGGCAGCGCACAGGCAAGGGCATGAAGGCATCCTTTTGTTCAAGGGGGACATCTGGTGATGGTGCATCAGGAAAAGCCACATCGAAGGAGCCATCGATTGAGGCTGCATCCCTCCCTCCATCTGGAGAAGGGGAAGAACCGCCGCAGCCCCAGCACAAAAAGCCTAAGATTGCCTTGATCGTCAGAGAGGCCCAAGGCCTTCTCCCGGAACCAAAATCAGAAAAAAATGGAAAGCGAAGGAAGAGCACCATGACGAAGAGATTATGCCTTGCCCTGAGCTCAATGGTAGCCCTTGCCCATGTGCTTTCTTGTTCAAGCCCCACATCGCCTGTTGACCGCGACGGGGGAGAACGCGATGCGCCCTCGAATCCAAGAGCAGACGCTCCATTGAATGACGCCCCCGATGAAGCGAAGGATGCATCCCCTTCCCTTGATGCTCCTTTGGACCAGTGGCCTCGCCGGGAGTGCACCAAAATTTTGCGATACCGCGGCCGCGCAGGTCAGAGGGTTGAGATTGCAGGCAACTTCAGCGCTTGGATGCCGCGGGCCATGAGAGATGACGATGGAGATGGTGTGTACCAAATCGAATTGGGTGAAAGTGATGGGATCCGACAAGGTCAAGTGTATACATACAAGTTTATCGTCGACGGAGAATGGATATTCGACCCGGATGGTGACATGCGTCGATATGATGGCGCATGCCTGAACTCTGCTTTTCGTGCACCCTCATGCGATGCAGGGCCGGAAATCGTGGTGATTGAACCCCTCCGAGTGCACTTCGACCCTGCAACCAGGCAAGGCAGAGCCACAACCCGTATCGAAGTGCGCCTGGCTCGTGATGGTGCGAGACTGGATGCATTGACTGCGAAGTTAGATGGAACCCAGTCGATCACCCCAACTGCCCAAGGTTCGGGCCAATTTACGATACGTGTTGATGGCCTATCAATTGGCAAGCACAGGATTGAGCTCCGCGCAAGCGATGAGAGGGGGCGCCAATCGGAGCCGGTTTTTCTCCCTTTCTGGGTTGAAGAAAAACCCTTCGATTGGAGGGACGCCATTATGTACATGATCGTTGTCGATAGATTTGCAAATGGAGATCGCAGCAACGATCGACCCATAGGCCCTCCAGTTGAGCGCCCTGCAGATTTTCACGGAGGTGACTTGCAGGGAATCACCCAGGTGATCCGCTCTGGGTATTTCGAGTCAATCGGAATCAACACCATTTGGCTTTCGCCGATCAACCAGCAGGCAGAGGGTCACTTCCCGGGAAGAGATGACGGTAGGGCCTATGCGGGATACCATGGATACTGGCCATCAAGGGCCCGAGATGTGGAGCCGCGATTTGGTGGCAACAATGCCCTCAAAGAACTGGTTCAAGAAGCACATCGCCACGGAATCCGCATTCTTTTTGATCTCATCAACAACCAAGTTCACGAACAGCACGAGTACTTCCGCATGCACCCAGGGTGGTTCCGCACAGGGTGCGTGTGCGGAATTGATCCAGGGTGTGGGTGGAGTGAGAGGCCATTGGATTGCCTCTTTGCCAGGTACCTCCCAGACATCAACTGGCGCGTTCCGGAGGCTGAGGAACAGTTCATCGCGGATGCGGTGTATTGGGTTGAAGCCTTTGATATCGATGGCTTTCGTATCGACGCTGTCAAACACGTTGAGACAAGCTCAATTTACAACCTGAGGGCAGCGCTGAGCCGCCGTTTTGAGCAGGGTGGCGCACGGTTATACCTTGTTGGTGAAACAGCGGTCGGTCAATGGGATCGGGCCGATTACGGCTGCGGCGAGGTGTTCCCAGACGGTTATGCCTGGCTCGATGCCTACGTTGGGAAATACGCGCTTGACGGGCAATTTGACTTCCCCTCTCATCACCGCATGCAACATGGACTCGTGAGAGACGAGATGCCCTACACCGATCTTGAACCGATTGTTCGTGACATGGAGTTGCGCTTCAAGCCGGGTGGGCTGCACGTGCGCTTCCTTGGAACCCACGACTCCAACCGAATTGCAACCAGAGCTGCACGTAGCCCAAACGCACATTGTCGGTGGCCCGGTCCTCACCCATGCAACACCATGCCCACACCACCCACCGACGTGGACATCCTCGCACGAATCAAACGTGCCTTTGCTGCACTCTATTCGATGCCTGGGATTCCTTTCCTCTACTATGGTGATGAGATTGCAATGGCTGGAGGTGATGACCCCGACAACCGCCGAGACATGGTGTGGACAGGTGCGCTGAGCCATCTGGCGATGGGTGAAACCTCGCTTCCACCACAGCGCGAAGAACTTCGGCATTTCATCGGAGCCCTTGGGCGTGCGCGGCTCGCTTCAGTTGCGATGCGGCGGGGTCGTCGAGTGCCCTTGCTGGTTGAGCCAGACCTTTATGTCGTCACATGGACCGAAGAACGGACGGGTGATCTTGCAATTGTTGCGATCAACCGCGGCCGCTCAGCCGTTGAAAACCGCTTGATCGACGGCTTGACCCCAACCGTGCGAGGGCGGGCAAACCGCCTTGAAGCGGTTGCAGGTGCAGGCAGCGCAGGCATTGAAGGCACACGGCTGAGGTTGTGGGTGCCAATGGGTGGGGCAGTTGTCTTTCTGGGGAGGGAGTAAGCGATTAATTTCTCCCCTCCACACACACCACTTCACCCCTTGGTGAGCCAGAGGGTCCTAGCACTCGAATTCTGGTTTGCTGCCCATCGGCATGGTTTAACCCCATCACCTTCACCAAGTACTCACCCTCCCGACGGAGTGGGGGGGTAATGCAGCGGTAGGTGGCGCTCTGGCAAATATCAGCACAATTCGTCTCGCAGGCAAAGTCGACGAATGTCGGATATACGTTGATAAATCCAGCAAGACCGTCACCTAACTCTTCCCCTTCAAAGAGCTCGACTTTACATGGACCCACGTGAGCACAGGGTGCACACCTGGTTTCAACCTCGATCCATACTCGCTCTGAAAGGTAAACTTCCGCTCGATGGCAAGCTTTTTGGGATGGTAGGATCCTTGCTGGCCACCGGCCTCCACAACTTTTTGGGTCAATTCGCGCTGTGCGGATGCACACCTCGTGGGGTGGTAGAGGTGAGTCCCTGGTCCCGATTCCATCATCTGCATGTACCAACTCTCCCCCCCACTCAAAGGCTTCATGACCGTTGATGCGCACAAGAAATGGTGCCGGAGGTAACTCTGGAAGCACACATTCCTCCCATGGTGGTGGCATGCACACAAGACAAGCAACCCTTGTCGAGTTGCATTCCCATGCATGGACATCAATACCACTCTCCCTCCTTTGGACAAAGCACTCCAAGTTGGCACCACACTGGCAATAACCATCCTCTGGCACCCAACTGTACTCAAACTTGGAGCCATGAAATGGAGCACGATAGCAGACGACATCGGCAAAGCGCTGAGGGCATTGGACACCACTGTCCCCACAAAGGTCAGCGCACAGCATCTGACACTCTCCCGGGCCTCGAGCCCACCGAAGCATGCCTGGGCAACACAAGCAAGGAAAATCACCACCCTGCTTTGGTGAAGGTGAGCACCCAAGCCAAATCACGAATGTGAGAAGCCCAAAACTGACCATGCTCTCAAGTTGATTGGCTCGATGCATCTTTACCCTCCTACATCACCTTGTATCACCAAGCCGTACTCGATCAAGCCGCTAGAAACCCTCACCACATCGCTCCCATTCACCTTCTCGATCATGAAACGCAATTGGGGGGTTACCTCCCCTTCGCACCTTAGCTGCACCCTAAGGCGATCGTTAGGGCGAATAGGAGCCTCAAATTTGGCCCGGACAACCCGAGATGGATAGCGATGCGTCAACCCTCGCAATCGCTTTCGCGCCTGCCGATCCACAAGCTCAACGAGTTGAGCAACGGCTGGGAACACGGGATCACCAGGAAAATGACCCTCAAAAAAACGTGCAAATTCGTTTACCTCAACCTCAAACTCAGCCGTTTCAACCATATTCAACCCTGATGAAACGCATACAATACAATCAGTGCCAGACGCACTCAACCAATCAATCAGATTGCCCAAAAAGCGAGATGTTCTATCCACCCCTGGCCAGGAAGCGATCACCTTTTTTTGACTTGTTTTTTGGACCAAAGCGGATTCAAACTACATACGTGTCGTTGGCAGCCCTGAAAATCTTGAGATGTTTGACAAGGTTGTGGTGCACTGCTTGTTTTTTTGCACTCCCCTTTCCACTGGGACATGCTCAAGAAGCCCTTTCCGGAACCCCACCCATCCTCAGCGAACCCGCGGACTTCGAGCTCGAGTCCACATCTGGCCACAAACGAAGCATGTCGCAAGCTCGCGGGCGGGTGGTTGTGGTTTTCTACGAAAACCGAGAACACGCTCGAGACAACGAAGATTTCAAGTACACCCTCGCCCAATTCATCCGTGACAACCAATTGCAAAAAGAAATCAATGTCTATGCCGTGGCCAACCTTTTGGGTGTCGATGGGCTCAGCCGAGAAATTGCCAGGGGCATTGTTCGAGCAGTCGCCAGGAGCTACGGGATCGACCTTTTGATGGATTGGGAGGGGCAACTCCAGCGACCACCTTTCCTTTTCCCAAACGATGGCTCAACGATAGCCCTTTTTGACAGGGAGGGCCGTTTGCGGTACCGCTTCACTGGACGCATCGACACCAGCAAGCAGAGCGAAATTTTCCGCCTTTTAAGGAGGTTGCTCCGCACCCAATCAACACCCAGTGCCTCAAGCGCCCGCTAACCAACTCAGTAGAAAGAGTAGGGGTCCTCAATTGTTCTCGCTTCTTGAAGGATGCGCTCTGCTCCTTGCGCGAGCAGTCGATCTGCAAAGCGGATGGCACCCTGTTCAACTTCCTCCTGCGTCGCGTTTTTCAGGGCGATTTCCTCATGAATCCTCACAGCCGCCGAGCCATCAGGGGCCCCCACCCAAGCCATCAACTCCAAGCGCTCGCCCACTAACCTTGCATGCACAGCCAGGGGCGTCGTGCAAGTGCCTTGGAGGGCTTTGAGCACGCTTCGCTCAGCCAGCACGGCGAGTTCAGTTTCGAAATGCCGAATCGGACGAGCCAAGTCATGCACCCAGCTTGAATCGGCCAACCCTTCGATGGCCAATGCACCCTGCCCAACTGCAGGAATCACCTCCTCAACCGCAAAAGGTTTGACCCACAAATCGCCCTGAGCTTCACCCTCTTTACCCCCCTCCAAACGCAACCCAAGCTTAGACAAACCCAAGCGCGTAAGCCCCGCCATAGCGAGAACAATTCCGTCCACCTTTCCCTCACGCAATCGCTTTAAGCGGGTATCGACATTGCCACGCATTGGAACAAAGCGCAGGTCACTTCGCTTGGCCTTGAGTTGAAGCACCCTTCTTAAGGAACTGGTCCCTATCGAAGCCCCCACAGGGAGGCCATCGAGCCCTCCACTCCTTGGACTAACGAGGGCATCCCTTGGATCCACGCGCTCTGGCACTGCAACAATTGCCATCCCATCGCCGAGGCGTTCCGGCACATCTTTCATTGAATGCACCGCCAGATCCGCCCTTCCCTCTGCAATCGCTTTCTCCAATTCGCTCACAAAGAGGCCTTTTCCGCCAATTCGTGCAAGGCTTTGATCCAAGCGACGATCCCCTTCTGTTGTGATCAATACCTCTTGAACAGAAAGATCAGGAAAGTGCTTTTGGATCTGCTCTACCACCCAACGGGTTTGCGCCAAAGCGAGCAAACTTCTCCTCGTGGCAACTCTTATAACCATGACAATGCCTTTCTCATCATCTCATAAGAGATCTAAAACCACATGTTTTCTCTAAAGAAGCTTCTGAAAATTCGTTTTTTCCATTTCTCCCAAATGTACCCAGCCGCAGCGCTTCCCAAAAAAGCAGTTAGGATTGGAATAAATCCATTTGAAATGGCATCAAATGCAGCAAGCAGCCCAAAAAAGCCAATGACCACCCAAGGATCGGCAGGCCCAATCCCTGGAACCATTACTTTTTGACCACGCGCCCGAATGGACAAAGCCACAATTAAAGCCACTGTAAAGGAGCTCCCAGCCCATCCATCCCTCGGAGTCAACAATAGTCCAAGCATTGCGCCAAGCGCCTCACCAAGAATTGAAAACACAAAAAGCCCCCAAAGGGCCCTCGTTCCAGTTCTATTTTCATATTCGGCCCCCATAATTGCAATCAATATCAATTCAATGATTTTCCAAATCACACTTTTTCCACTTGTTCCAGTAATCATCCAATAGGTGGCCCATTGCCAAAGCCAACTGAAGCTTGGCTCTGGAGCAATCGCAAGCCATTGGAACAAGGCACCATATGGGCCTGTGACAAAGAGATTGGCAATCAAAATAATCCCAAAAAGGATGAGGATATTGCGTGTTCCAGGGGGTAAATCGGCCCATCTCATTGCTTTCACCTGAAAAAGCCAGAATGGTTTTTATGTTTATTTTCCTTTGGCAGCACCATCATGGTGATTAAAAAATTGAAGCGCGCAAACACCAAAAGGCCGGGAGAGGTCTCTCACCCAAAGGCAATCAGCTTCTTTTGAAACCACCTTGTGCCCCCCAATCCAACATCCCAGTATTTGCTCATGGGTCTTTTCGTTGCTGGAGCTGGCTACTTAGGGCTTGCTGTGGCTAAAGAGTTCGCCCGGACTTCAGAGGCCCCCATTTGGCTGGCTCGGCGCTGTACCCAGTCGATTGACTGGAGCTCCCTTCCCCCCACCGTGCACCCTTGGCCATGCGATTTGCTGGATCCCCACCTCAAGCTGCCACCAGGCCCTCTCTCTGTGGTTTTTGCAGCAGGGCCTGCGCAACAAAGCCTTGAGGCATACGAACAAGTTTATGTGAAAGCCCTGGCCAACCTCTTAGACACGATAGACAAAAGAGGTCATCGTCTCGAGCGCTTGATCTTGGTTTCGAGCACCTCGGTGTTTGAGGACATTGATGGTGTGGTTGATGAGTCGAGCCCCACTCGAGACGACCCCAAAACCCGCATCCTCCTCCGCGCTGAAGCCCTAAGCCGCGAAGCAAAGGGCATCGTTTTTCGCTTGGCAGGGATCTACGGGCCAGGTCGCACCCGCCTCATCGATCTCGTTCTGAGTGGAAAGGCCAGGTGTCACCCAAGCCGCCCCTTTGGGAACCGCATCCATCGCGACGATGCCGCCCGGGCCATCGTTCATCTTTTGAGGCATCGTGCGCCACCGCCCCTCGTGATTGGGGTCGATCATGCTCCAGTTGAGCTATGTGAGGTGTACCGGTGGATCGCAAAAGAGCTTGGCCTTCCTCCCCCTCCCATGAGCGACGAAGCAGACGAGCGCACGAAGGAGTCACTGCGCATGGGTGCTCGGAAACGTTGTTCGAATGCCCTTTTGCTTTCAACAGGCTACCGATTCGTGTACCCAACCTATCGAGAAGGCTATGGTGCCCTTCTCAAAAGCCAGAGGCAGGAAATTTCTTAACCAGCTGGCAACGAGATCTCAGATGACTCCCGCCACCTGACACAATAGAATTCGTCACCAATTCAATTCAAGAATGCACAACTCACTTTTATCTCATCGCTTTCTTTTTGTCGTTGGAAAAGGCGGTGTTGGCAAAACCACGGTCGCAGCGGCGCTCGCCTTGGCCGCAAGCCTTCGGGGCAAAAAAGCCCTCCTTGCCATGTGCAATGCCAAGGAAAGGGCCAGCGTGCTCCTTGGCGTGCCTCCAATTGGGCCACGCAACACCACCATTCTCCCTGGCCTTGACGCAGTCAACATGGTGCCCCGCTATGCCCTTGAAGAGTACGGCACAATGGTGCTTCGCTCGCGGGCCCTCTATCGCGCGCTTTTCGAAAACCCATTGGCAAGCGCTTTTTTGCGAGGCACGCCTGGTCTCGAA
>JANWYL010000320.1 GCA_025056955.1 Sandaracinaceae bacterium
GCACCTTAGTAAAGCACTTCAAGCGCATTTCGCAGGCCGAAAATGAAAAGAGGTGCTTCAAGAGGAGGGAGGGGGATCCACCCTTCTCCATCGATCGTCGTTTCAAGCCGCAGCCACTCGGTGAGATCGAAAAGCGCTCCAAGGGCCAAAAGGGGAGCGGGCCAGGCCCGAAAGCCTTGCCGTTCCTCGAAAAACACAAGCGATACACCGATTGAGCCGCTGCCTCGAACCTTGCCATCTCCCATGCAAAGGCGCACTTCCAAACCGCCTCGCATCGCCAGAGGAGGAGGGCCTTCATCGATGAAGAGGCCTCCCCCTCCAGCGAAGGCCAAAAAAGACCACGCCCCGCTTTCAAGGCCAAGGCGAGCACCCCAACTCCAAGCAAAATGGGGTGGTGCTCTGCTTGACCCGCTTGTGCGCAGGGGAGAAAGCGTAAGCCCAGCCTTTGCAAATGCAGCACTTGAAAGCACCAAAGGCTCAGCCAAAAGACGAGATGGAGCGCTCAACAGAGAGAAACCGAGGTACACCAAAACAATCGCTACCAGCCTGGTGGGTGGCAGAGCAATCATGGAAATGGCATCCCTAGCCCGAACGAAGGGCAGATAACACTGCCTCTAAATCTGTAGGAAGGGGAGCCTCAAAGCGAAGGCACTCACCGCTTCTTGGATGATGAAAAGCAAGGGTTGCCGCATGGAGTGCTTGTCTACCGAGTTGAATGGCGATTTTGCGGAGCCGAGGATCGCTTGGTGTTTTCCCATAGATTGGATCGCCAAGGAGGGGGAACCCTGCTTCTGAGAGGTGCACGCGCACCTGATGGGTGCGACCGGTTTCGAGGCGACATCTCACGAGGCTTGCTCCATCAAATGTTTCAATGCGCTCAACATGGGTGATTGCGATTTTTCCAGAACGGAGTCGGCCCGTAAAACGCTTTCGGTCTTTCGGGTGCCTTCCATAAAACGTTTGGATGTGCATCGATTGGGGGGGAGTCCCTAGAACAATCGCCAAATAGGTGCGCTCGATCGAGTGAGCAGCGAACTGAGCGACGAGGTTGCGCCACGCGAGCTCGCTTCTTGCAACCACCATCACCCCACTCGTTCCACGATCCAAGCGGTGAACTATCCCTGGCCTCACCCGGGCCAAGTGGTTGGGGGGAGCCAAGCAAGCCATCTCCTCCTCACATTCTTCACCATCACCATCGTTCTCACCTTCACCTGAAGCATCGGGGCTTCCAGCGTGAGGAAGTGGACCAAAATGGTAGAGAAGGGCATTGACCAGCGTTCCTGAATGGTGCCCAGCCCCAGGGTGCACGACCATCCCTGCTTCTTTGTTGACCACAACCACATCTTCATCAACAAAGAGGGTGCAAATGGGGATGGGCTCCGGAATCGCGTAAGAGGGAGGAGGGGGAGCAGCCTCGAGGTGAAGCCACATCCCCTTTTTAACAATCGCGCTTGGCACTGTGCACGGCACACCATTTACCCTCAGCCGCCCCTCCCGGATCCAGCGCTGTATCGCTGAGCGCGAAGGAACGATACCCGAAGCCAAAACACCACCTAGCAAGGCGACGAGGGCCCGATCGATCCGTTCTCCTTCTAGCGATTCTGGAACTTCAAAGAGCCACTCGTTTACCACATCGGCGAAGGAATATCTCCCAGCATGAAGACCAAACGATCCACAAGCGCCCGCTCGAAGTGCCCGCGGGCTGCAATGCTTGGATGAACCCGGCTTGCAAAGAGGGCTCTTCCTTCTTCAAGGCGCTCGGCAATCGCTTCAAAGAGCCTGTCTTCGGCCAGTTCTTTCGCAATGTTTTCGCGTTCGTAAGTGTAAATATCGCTTGCGATGGCCCTGGCCAGCCGACGGGCGGCATCGTCAGTATCGATCAGCGCCATGCGTGCCTCCATTGGTCATGATATGTGTCAAAGGAGGCCCATGCAAGAACAAGCGGACGAGCAGCAAGCTGCCAGCGATATCGAAGAAGCCATTGCCCGTACCATCCTTAGGCTTCTGACCAAACGCAAGGAAGGGGCAAGCATTTGCCCAAGTGAAGTGGCACGGGCAGTGGCAGGAGGAGAATGCCAAAACGCCTGGCGTTCCCTCATGGGGTGCACGAGGGCTGTTGCCACACGCTTGGCACGAGAGGGAATTGTCGAGATCACCCAAAAGGGTATTCGAGTTGATCCTGAAAAGGTGCAGGGGCCAATTCGGATTCGTTTGAGGGCGAAAAGCGAGGACATATGAAGGTGATCGGGTTGACTGGAGGGATCGCATCTGGGAAAAGCACGGTGGCCCGTCGCTTTAGGGAGCTGGGTGTGCCCGTTGTCGATGCAGACATGATCGCCAGGGAGCTTGTGGCCCCCGGGAGCGAGGCCCTCAAAGAAATTGTGCAACACTTTGGTCCAGAGTTT
>JANWYL010000321.1 GCA_025056955.1 Sandaracinaceae bacterium
CCAAAGACAAAGTGAGGGTCTTTGCGGCACACACATTCACCTCATCTCACCTGCCCACGCATGCAGGAATAAACGCTCTTGCTTTTTACTCACCACCAAGCGCACCAATCGCTCGTTCAATTGCTTCAATATCCACGTTTTCAGGATCAAGCGCACGCGCGATCCGAAGGTACAACCGAGCTTGGAGCCAATCTCTCTCCTGCAACGCGCGACGTGCTGCATCAATGAATTCCTTGGCTTGCTCCTCCCTTGACGTTGGGGGGCTTGTTGACTCCATAAGGGAAGAAGCACTTGCTGACTCATTTGCTTCTTCAAAAGGCACAGGCCCCCCTGCCTCTCCACTTCCTTCGTCTGTAAGTTGCACTGACTCAGGGTTAATTCGGGCAGAAGCATGAGAATCAGACAGTAAAGCCTCATTTGAGGGAAGAATTCGAGCAACTGAGCCCTCGCGCTGGTCAATCGCCGTGCTTGTGAATGAGCTTCGGGACTCAGTAAGCGGTGGCGCAGGCACAAGCACTTCAACTTGGGCTGCTTGCGAAAGCGGGGGAGTGCCTTCATGAGAAGAAGCAGGAGGGGGAGTCGCCTGTGGGACTCTGCTCTCATTCCTTTGTCCTTGGGCAAAAAACACAAAAGCCGTCGCTCCTCCTGCCATTGCGATAAGAAACACGCTGAATCCAGCCGCAAGCCACCTCTTGGCGCTGTGAAACTGTTCTTGCCTGGCACGTACTTCAGCTGCAAAAGCCCTCTCGAGTGCCTCCAAAAATTCGCTCGCTCTCCCAAAGCGGAGGCTTGCATCTTTGGCAAATGCTTTGGAAAACACCTCATCGAGGGCTGAGGGAAGCTCTGGAGCCAAAACAGAAAGAGGAACAGGATCACTGTGCAAAATCGAATACATCGCTGCAAGCGGAGTATCTCCACCAAAAGGGAGCTGCCCCGTCAACATCTCGTAAACCACTATGGCCAATGAAAATAAATCAGACTGTCGGCTATACTTGCCAAAGAAGGCTTCCGGCGCTGAGTAACGAGGCGTCCCTAGAAACTGACCTTCCTGTGTCAACGACACGTCGACCACGCGAGCAATCCCAAAATCAGCCAGCTTCGCCCGCCCAGAAGCGTCAATCAAAATGTTTTCTGGTTTAACGTCCCTGTGGAGAATGCCTGCATCATGGGCCGCATCAAGCGCTTCTCCAATCGCCCAGGCCACTGCCATGGCCTCTTCCACTGTTAACTTACCCTTTGCTCGGAGGACTGAACGAAGGGATTGGCCTTGCACGTACTCAAAGACAATGAATGGGCCTATTATGGGGTCCTCATCAGCATCATACACTTGCACCACGGAAGGGTGCGAGAGGCGGGCTGCGGCCTTGGCTTCGTTGCGAAAGCGCAAAAGAAATTGCCGAAACTCCCTGGTGCTCATTCCCCCCCGCCGGACCGTCTTGATCGCCACCGTCCGCTCAAGCTTGGGATCAAAAGCCACATACACCTGCCCCATGCCTCCTTCCCCGATCAGGCGCTCCACGCGGTAGCGCCCAATTGAACTCGGCATCGCCATGTTGCGCCTCCGCACCTTTTTCGTTACCACGAAGTTGTGGCTCGATTGAATCCAAATATGACGAATCTGGTGCGAGAAACCAGAGGAAAGCCAGTGGCTTTTGCTGTTCTAAAACCAAAGTGGCTGTTGTGCGTGTTTTTTGTTCTCTCGGCGATAGGTGCATGTTCTGGGATGCTGAGCCGAACCACACCTTCCAATCCTCCTTCCGACTCCTCCCCTGGTTCACCTGACTCACCGGCCCCACCGGGCATGGATGCTGCCCCCTCTACTGATACAAACCCATCATCCGACACACCTCCATCTCCCTCCGTCGATGCACATCAACCACCTTCCGACACCTCTTTTCCTTCCCGGGGAACCCGTGTGTTCTTTTCAGGACACAGCCTGATCAACCTCAACACCCCCGCCTGGTTTGCTCAACTTTCAGAGCGTGCAGGCATGCCTGTCCGCTATCAACTTCAGATGGCCATCGGTTCTCCAATGAGCGTGCGCTTGGCTTGTCCCAGAAGCGGCCAAGACGCCAACGGCGGACCCATCACCTTCCGAGTGCTCGAAGAACTTTCCCGCCCCGATGCCTACGACACCCTTATTGTGACGGAGCGCCATGACATCATCACAACCATTCTTTATGAAGCCTCCACTTCAATGGCACGGAGATTCCGCGATGCACTCCGCCGAGGCAACCCACGGGCGCGCGCTTTTCTTTTTGAAAGCTGGTTCAATATTGACCTCAACAATCCCAGGGCTTTTGTGGAACGTCAGAGGCGGGAGCTTGTGGCCTGGCAATGCATCGCATCACGGGTAAACGAAAGCCGTGGGGACATGCCACCGATGTTGGTTGTTCCCGCAG
>JANWYL010000322.1 GCA_025056955.1 Sandaracinaceae bacterium
GCCTCTGGATTGCTTGGATCGCTCAAAAGCTTTGAGGAAAACTATGCTCGGCCAATCGATCGAAACGACGAAGAAGCCATTCGCAAGCTAAAAGCAGCTGTGCGGCCCTTCATTCTTAGAAGAACAAAGAGCCAAGTGGCTCCGGAGCTTCCGGCCAAAATAGAGCAGGAAATTATCGTGCCAATGACGGAGGAACAAAGCCAGCTTTACCGGCAAATCCTTCTCGAAGTGCGCTCAAATGTGCTTGCTGAAGTTGAAAAACACGGAATTCAAAAGTCGCAAATTCACATTCTGGCCGCTCTGACCCGTTTGAGACAGGTGGCCTGCGATCCGCGACTGCTCAAGCTGAGTGGAGAATGGAGTGATGAAACGAGTGGGAAGCTAATCGCCTTGCGAGAACTCATTGCCGAAGCCACTGCAGGCGGCCACCGCATTCTCGTGTTCTCTCAATTCGTTGAAATGCTCCAGCTCATTCGCTCAGCCCTTGAGCAGGACGGGATACGGTACGAGTATCTCGATGGCTCGACAAAGGACCGGCAAGAGCGGATTGATCGCTTCAACCAAGACGAATCCATTCAAGCATTTCTCATCTCTCTCAAAGCAGGGGGGACAGGTCTTAACTTAACGGGGGCGGACACAGTTGTGCACTTCGATCCATGGTGGAACCCCGCCATTGAGGACCAGGCCACCGATCGGGCACACCGAATCGGGCAAAACAAGGTGGTGACTGTTTACCGATTGATTGCAAAGGGCAGTGTTGAAGAAAAAATCCTTGAGCTTTCAGAGAAAAAGCGCCAGCTTGTGGCAAATGTGCTTAGCAGCGAAGGCGTAGGCCTAAGAGGGCTCACTCGTTCAGACATCGACGAGCTCTTTTCTGAGTGAGCTTCTCTTTCAACTAAGCGATAAACTCGATTCGACGGATGCCCCTGCGGCTAACCACAACCCGAGCCCGATGCCACTGATCGTGTGGCTTCTTATTGTCTCCTACCTTCCTCAGGCGATAGATCACATTGAGGTTATAGACGTGGGGAGCCCGTGCGCGGGCCACAGCTTTGCGATCAGGATCAGCGTACGCAATTTCGCACTTTGGATCGTCTGCGTGGAGCAACCAGCGATGGAGGTCAAGGCGGTAAATTTCTGTAAGCCCTTGAAAGCGGGCATCGACTTTTCGGATGGCGTTACAATCGATGCGAATTCTTTTTCGATGAAAGAGAACAGTCTCGGGGTTGGCTTCTTCTTCAAGGGGTGAAGATCGGGTGGAATCCCTTAGATCCAGCACTTCTTGTGGCAGAGCAGACCTCGAAGTAAACCCAGATTGCTCTCTCATTTTGGCGATCACTGCTCCAGTGGTGCGCTCACGGATGCTCCAGTTGCGGTCTGGAAAATGTCGGGCAATCACATCGGAAAAAAAAGACTGAAGAAAAGCCTTTGTGCGATCTTTGGCAGCGTAACCCAAAACCACAACCAATGCCCATTTGACGAAGCCTAGATGAAAGCCTTGGAAGGTTGGCTGGGCAGGGGTCCAAAGCGCCATGACAACCGCAAGAGCCATTGCCACGCTCGCAGCAATTGCATAAAAAAGGTGTAGGACGAGCGTAGAGGCCCGCTCAATCCGCAGGTCTAGCCAAAGGGCTGAGGCCGAAAAGCGCTTAAGGAGCCTCTGCCGAAATTCGAGGCGCTCTGTTTCGCGAATGCCCATGCCGATGAATCCAACTCCATCAAGGCCTTGGTTGAGCCTGTACTGGGCTTCTTCAACGGCCAGCGCTTCCGCTCGGGCTGCAACCTCCTCCCCCTGTCTCATTTCTCGTAACTCAAGCGCAAGTTCGGCATGAACCCCTTCAATCAGCCTGGAAATTTGCTCGTCCACCCACTTGATTGCCGTAGCAACCGGCTCAACATGGGATTTGAAACGATGTGCGAATTCCTTCCATGCAACCGAGAGCTTGCGGGATGCTTCAACCAAGGCAATGGCCCTCTCTTTGAGGATCGCAAGCGCTTGGTCTTCAGGAACAGAAAAAGCCGGGAACTCTTCCCTTGAACGCCGAAACGCTTCGAGGATTTTCTCCTTCTCGTAAAAAAGCGATTCTCTCACCGTTGAGGCAAAAAGCTTAATCTCGCAGAGCCCCATTCTGACTGGGTCTTTTTTGAGCGCTGCCTCAATATCTTCGATTCCCCTTTGTGCTAACTCGACAAGCGGTGGCCGAGGCACCGAAAAGCGAACATACGACTGAAGGTCCGTGTACAGATCGTTTTTTTGGTAGGTCCGGCTTGAAAGGCGCAAGCTTTGAGGAGCAAAGAAAAAAGCTTCCCACTCAAAGGACTGAACCGTTGCCTCCCCCTCTAAACGATAGTCGATCAAAAATTCGAGATGAGTACGGTCGTGGGCTCGAAGAAGAAGCTTA
>JANWYL010000323.1 GCA_025056955.1 Sandaracinaceae bacterium
GAAAAAGCGAAGAGGGACTCCTTTATCTTGTGATGGAGTACCTTGAAGGGAAAGACCTCGCTACCCTTCACCTTGAAGAGGGGCCTCTTCCTTTCAATCGGATCGTTGGCATTTTGCGCGGCGTTACTTCTGTGATGATTGAAGCCCATGCGCTCGGGATTGTGCACCGGGATCTAAAGCCGGAAAACATTTTCGTGCGTCGACGGGCCCACCAAGACGAAGTGAAGGTATTGGACTTCGGCCTTGCCAAAATGCACCATGCTCCCCCCACTCAAGCCACACTCCGTGGTCACATCTGCGGTACGCCTGATTACATGAGCCCCGAGCAAGCAAGGGGAGAGAATGTGGACGGCCGGAGCGATATCTACTCCCTTGGAGTGATCTTGTTTGAGTTACTGACCGATCGGCTGCCCTACTCTGACGAAAATCCCACCAAGGTGCTTCTGCGTCACATCCGAGATCCAGTCCCTGATCCTCGAGTGGTTGCGCCAGGGCGCGGGATTCCAGATGCCCTCGCCGAAATCACCATAAAAGCCCTCGCCAAGCAACCCGAAGAGCGCTTCCAAAGCGCGAAAGAGCTGGACGCCGCCTTGGAACAAGCCCTCACCGCACTTACTCAAGCCCCTCCTCCTCTTATTACTTGTCGCTCGTGCGGTCAGCTAAATTCCTCCTCTTTGCGGGTATGCAAATCATGCGGAGCAGCCTTGACTTCTTCTACCATCGTCCCCGTCCAACGAGCGTCCTTGCTCTACCGGATCAGTCAAACCCGCGCCTCGCTTTTCGTCGGGCGTGACAGAGAAATCGCCTTTTTGCTTCAATCCCTTGAAAAAGGCGCAACTTCAAGCCCTTGGATTCAGGTGGTGGGCAAGCCTGGAGTGGGTAAAACGCGACTGTTTGAAGAGTTTAAAATCCAAGCTGAGAAGCGCAATTGGTTGGTGCTTAAGTCTGGCCCTCACCCAAGCGGCACCAAAGTCCCCTACCATGCCCTCCGCGAGCTGGTTGCCCAGCTGTATGACATCGCCACTTCTCAACTTGGAGAGCTAGAAGCCTTGGAGGTGATCGAAGACCCGAATGCCCAACTTGGTCTCAAAGCACTGGTTGAAAGAGATAGAAACATTGGGGCATCGCCAATTGCACTGGTGCGACTGCTGGCAGCCCTCCTCATGGAGGGTGTCCTTACCGCCCTCTCCCGCTTAAATCACTGCGGAGTTGTTCTTCTCATCGACGACTTGCACCGTTGCTGCAACCTCACCGTACGAACAATTGAGGCGCTTTCAAAATCTTCTCAACAAGGGTTGCGAATCATCACCTCATCTGTAGATCCCATTCAGGTTTGCAGTTCATCGGTTTTACACCTTGAAGGTTTAAGCGATGATGAGGCTGCGCTACTGCTTGGAGATCATCAACCGATTCACCCAGATGCTCCAAGAAATTCTGCTGCCTCCTATGCCTCGTCATCACATCACCTTCCACTTGCCATTGAGCAATACCGCGCGCTTGGCGCAAAAAGCCTTGACGAAATCAAAAGATCCCCTCAACGCCTGGCCGACCTGGTGGTGTTGCGCCTTTCCCAACTGAATCCCGATTCCCTTCGCCTCCTTCAAGCAATCGCTGTGCTTGGGAACCGAATTCACATTGACGATCTTCGCAAGTTATACCAGGCAGAAATCAATATCAATCACACAAGCAACCTGATCAAAACAGAATGGATCCAAGCTTCTGGAGATGAGCTCTGGTTTCAGCACCCGCTTTTGCGAGAAGTGATTGAAAGCAATATCCCATCCCAAGCCCGAAAAGAAATGCATCGCGAGGTCTTGCTGCGTTGTCGCAGCGACGCTCCGCTTGAAGTCCAAGCCGAACACGCTTGGCGGGCAGGTCTGGCCGAAAAGGCCATTCCACTGCTCGAAAAAAGCGGTGATCTGGCCCTTGAGCGCGGAGATCCAGAACATGCCCAAAGGGATTATCAACGTGCGCTCGAAATGGCGCATGACTCCTGGCGCTCGGAGGGGCAAGAGCTCGATGAGAAGCACTTTATCAGGCTTTCACGCAAACTCGCACAAGCGCTTTTGAAAAACCATGAACCCATCCTCGCAGAAGGCATTATCAGAGAAGCACTGGAAGGTCTTGCCCCTCAAGCCATCGAACGGGCACATCTTTTGATAGACCTCGGTCGGATTGCGCGCGAACGCGACAAGAAAGGAGAAGCTGTCCGCCTTTTTAGCCAAGCTGTCGAAGCTTTGGAGCGGAATAAGGATCTTCCCATGCTTGTCGAGGGGTTACTCGAGCTGGCCTTCACCTTGCGCTCTCTCGGAGAGAAAGAACCTGCACGCCAAGTGGCCCGACGTGCCATCGAAGTGGCCG
>JANWYL010000324.1 GCA_025056955.1 Sandaracinaceae bacterium
TTCCACGCCCCTCAGTTCAATACGGCCCCCGCTCACTTGAAAGAGGACTGGGGGACCATTGATTACCGAAACACCTGAGCGACTCCTAAAGTTATCTTGATATCCCCCCACCATGACAAGATGAGGGTTGTTGAGAGAAATTGGCATATCGAGGGTGTATCCTCCGGTTGCAAGCAAAATGCGCATGCGGTCGCGAGAACGTGTTGCCATTTCAATGGCACGCCGGAGATTCGTTGGGTTCATGGGGGAAGCACCATTCGAATCAGGATTGCCCCCGGGGCTTACGTAAATAAAACCAGGGCAGCCAATCAACCCGTCTGCGCCATCTCCGTTTTCATCGTTTGCTCCAAGATCGGGCTCGTCTCTTTGGCTGCACGGCCCTGCATCTGTGCCCGCATCTGTTCTGGCGTCAGGGCCTGCATCGATGGGTGAGTCCATGGAAATGGCATCATGGGCCCCGTCGCTCGGACCTCCATCAAAACCAGCATCAGCAACCACGATTGCGTCTGTGCCAGGCGCATCAGGGCCTCCTCCATCCATGCCACCATCAACCACCACAAAGGCATCATGGGCATCTGCCAAAACGTCGCTTCCCACGTCTTGCCCCCCATCTTCTGGGGTTCTATGGCAGCGCCCATCCGCGCGGCAATGCCAACCGCGAGGGCAATCTTCGTTGCGATCACAAGCCAGGCGCCCATCTTCAGGCAACTTGGGCTCACCACAGGCGAGAATGCCTCCACATGCCCCACCCAAAAGGAGCAACCAAAGCGCTCTTCCCAGAGTCATTCTCTCTTCTCCTTCCTTGAGACTACTCGAAAGGGATTGTGGACAACAAGGCACTTTGGGTGCTAGGGGCTGCGTGGGATTCGCTCATCCCCCACAAGAGACCCGCGCCTGCCCCCACTGCACCGGCAACTCCCAAAGCAATCCCAAACCCCGTCAATACATGGCCGCGCTCGTGTGCGCTTTTGACATTGGCCCAGCGGCTGCCCGGTGGGGGATCGTTGGCAAAAGAAAGATCGCCTATCCCAGCTCCAAGGAGGATTGCACCTGCAATCAAAAGCACGACGCCTCCCCCAAGGGTAATCCATGGGTAGATGCTGGCATCACCTTGAGTGGGAGTGGATGATCCATCACCAATCACCCTTTCGACAGTGTTGGCTTGAGCGTTTTGGATTGTGCCCTCGGTGGAAGTTGAGGGGGCAGCTTGTGCTTCTTGGGTGCCTTCGTTGGGGCTCTGGGCCTCTCCTTGTGGAGAAGTGCGCTCTCTCGGTGGAGGTGGAGGGCTTTCTGGCTCAGCACCTGATGGGATAAATTGCGCTGCCCGAACTTCAGCGGCCTTCACTTCGTCCTGAGAAGCAGGCCGCACGCCCATGCTTCTCAAAACGCGAACGCGTTCAGACACTTCGCTCCGGTGGGGATCGTCAGGAGGGGCTTGGCGCAAAAACCCCTCAAAGGCTTCAAGGGCAAGCGCATCGTTTCCGGCCCGAAGCTCTGCGAGGGCAAGGTTGTAGAGCAACCCTGGCCGAGGAGAGAGGAGGTAGGCCCGGCGAAAGGCCCTTGCAGAGGCGCTAAAATCCCCGCTTTGAAAGAGGCGGCGCCCCTCCTCGAAGAGACGGCGGGCCAAGGCATCGTTGTCCTCCGCAAGTTGCGCGCGGACAGGCGATAAGGGCAAAACAACCAAGCTCAAAAAAACGATTCCACACAATCCAAAGCCACGCCTCAAATTCTGCATCTGCATCCCGCACCTCGCTTTGATGATGGCCATGAAGGCTAGCAAATTCAGCTTATTCGATAACCATAAGCTCGCGGGGGGGGCAAATCCGGAGGCCCATCCCTTCGCGAAGGTATTGATCAAGCTCAATCAACCACCTTTGCATCTGGGGTGCACCTGGATGATTGGGTGGGGCATCGGTGTAAAATGTGCCGCGCAGGCATTCGTTACTGCGGCAACGGCCATCCGGAAAGACAAAGATCATTTTTTGGAGCCGCCGCGAGGCTGGGATCAAGGGAGATCGCATGTAGCTCCAAAGGATGAGGCCAACCGAAGCGAGATCGGTGGGCTCCATGCCATAGCCGTGAAGGAAATACACCACTGGGTAACAGGTTGAGGCAAATTCGGGTTGGAAATAGCCGGGGGGAAGCACAACCGAAAAGGGACCAGTCCGACCCGTTGAAGAGGTGAAGGTTGAGTCAATGAAGTTGCGGTTGGGGCAATTTTGGTTGACCTGCCTGCAGATCTGGTCGTAGACCAAACGCCGATCACCTCCAGGCCAGCGCGCGCTCATCATGACGAGCGCACTCGTCATCCGGGCAACGAGCTGATCGGGTGTGCCGACGTGACCCCCATCACCTG
>JANWYL010000325.1 GCA_025056955.1 Sandaracinaceae bacterium
AGAAGAGGGCCTCCAAAAGATCGGCGCACTTCCTCCTGATTTTGCTTTGGTTGACGTGCGCCTCGGAGGGATGGACGGAATTGAATTTGTGCGGCGAGTGCGCCAGATGGGGGTGGAAACTGTCATCATTGTCATGAGTGCTTACGGCTCTTTTGAACTTGCGATTGGAGCGATTCAGGCAGGAGCTTATGATTACGTGAGCAAGCCTTTCCGGCAGGAAGAGGTCCTTCTTGCCTTACGCAAGGCCGAGGAGCGCGAGGCACTGCGGCGAGAAAATCAGGCTTTGCGGGCGGAAATGAGGGCCCGTTCGCAGTTTGAGGACATCGTTGGCCAGAGCGAAGCGATGCGAGAGCTTTTTCGCATCGTGGAAAAGGCGGCAGCGTACCCAACCACGGTGCTGGTCACTGGAGAGAGTGGGACGGGCAAGGAGTTGGTGGCAAGAGCCCTCCACCGTCGCAGCCCTCGACGGGATAAGCCCTTTGTGGCAGTCAACTGCGGCGCCATTCCAGAAGCACTCCTCGAGAGTGAGTTGTTTGGTCATCGCCGTGGCGCGTTTACCGACGCTCGCAGCGATCGGGCGGGCCTTTTTGAAGAGGCAGACGGGGGCACCCTTTTCCTTGATGAAATTGGCGAACTTTCTCCTCAACTTCAGGTGAAACTGCTTCGGGTGCTCCAAGAAGGCACCATCCGTCGTCTCGGCGAGGTGCGTGAGCGCCAAGTTGATGTGCGCGTGATTGCGGCAACGGCTCGGGATCTCGAGAGCGAAGTTGAAGAAGGCCGCTTTCGTGAGGACCTGTTCTATCGGCTAAACGTGCTTCGAATCCACGTGCCACCGCTAAGGGAACGGCGGAGTGATATTCCGCTTCTTGTTGAGCATTTCATTCGCAAACACAATGCTCGCTTGCACACCCAAGTGAAGGGGGTTGCACCTGATGTGATGAAGGTGTTTTTGGCTTATCCATGGCCGGGGAATGTGCGAGAACTTGAAAATTTGCTTGAACGCATGGTGATTTTGGCAGAGGGTGAATGGATCACCGTTGGAGATCTCCCAGAACACCTTTCAAAGAAGGCCGCACCTTCTTGGGTGAATTTTGATTCGAGCGATCTGTCCATCAAAAGGGCCACAAGATGGATTGAGGAGACCCTCATCAAAAAAGCCCTCGAGCAAACCAAGGGAAATCGCACCCAAGCTGCTCGCCTGTTGGAAATCAGTCACCGTGCGCTGCTCTACAAGATCAAGGAGTATGGCCTTGAAAAGTGGGGAAAGGCATGAGTGCGGGGGAAAGGTGAAATGAGTGGATAAGGTTAGGCAATGGGGATGGACAACAAGGAGAAGGCTGGCTTTGGGAGCGGAATTGTACATGTTTTCGCCAAATGCCTCGAAAGCGCATGGGTGCTGCAAGCACTTCTCTGCAATCCCCTCGCTACGATTCGTGGACGAGTCTTGTGGCGACAAGCCCAGTGTTTCTCATCTACCACCTCGGGGTGATCTTCAGTGATTTGCGAAATGGTGTTGATTTTTTTACCGAGGTGCTGGTTCGCCTGGCTCAGCATTCACTTGAAGCTTATGTGGGCCTCACTCTGCTTATGGCCCTTGTTTTTGTTGGGCTTGGCGCTTCAATGCGCAGAGGGAAGCGCTTTGAATTCAAAGATTTTCTCTCCCTTTTGGGTGAAAGTGTTTTTTGGTCGATCTTTTTGTGGGTTGTGGTCAGTTGGGCAGTTGTGCGCCTTGAACCGGGGATGATGCTCGCGCCTCGAGGTGGAGGAGGGGTCGGAAGATTTCATGGAATGGGCGTTTTTGATTGCATTGTGGCGGCAGCGGGAGCCGGATTTCACGAGGAGCTCGTGTTTCGGGCTGGCCTTTTTGAGTGGGGCTGCAGGGCTTTTGAACGGTGGCTGAAGATGCGGCGTTTTCCAGCATTGATTTGGGCGGGTGGGGGAAGCGCATTGGCGTTTAGTGCAATCCATTATTTAGGCCCTTTTGGGGACGATTTCACCTGGGCGAGCTTTCTTTTCAGATGGCTTATGGGTGTGGGTTTGGCGGTGCTTTACCGAGTGAGGGGGTTTGCTGTTTCAGTGTACACCCATGTGTTCTATGACCTTTGGGTGTTTTTCTTGCTCAAGAACACCTAGTGGGGGGTGGATGAGGTTGCTCCTCGATGGCGTGGAAGCAGCCCAAGGAAGCTGTAGTCGAGAAGGGCCTGCGCACTTTCAGCGATGGTAGGGCCTTGCCCCTTTGACTCGACAAGGAGTTGGACCATTTGCTTGATTGCACCCAAAACAGCCCATGCGACGAGATCGCTTGAGGTGGGGCGCAAAAAAGCGATGTGCACTCCGTTATCAAGCGATT
>JANWYL010000326.1 GCA_025056955.1 Sandaracinaceae bacterium
ACTGGCCGGAATTGCTTCGTGTGCGTGGGGATGGCCTTCAATTCCATCAATTTTGGGTGCAATTGGCCTTGAAACACAAAGGGCGAAGGGGCCAGGCGTGAGCAAGGCTTTGCGGATTCCACCATAGAGGGCGTCGATGTCTTCGCCATCGACTCGAATGGCTGGAATGCCATGTCCTTCGAAGGTTTGGACGAGGTCAAAACCCTTGAGATACCGACTTGGGTGGCCTGAAATCGTCGCATCGTTTTCGTCAATGATCACTTTGACATTCAGTTTTTGGGCCACAGCGAGACGGGCGGCCTCAGCGTTGGTGCCCTCCATTTGGCTTCCATCTGAGCCAAGAAGAATAATGTTTTGATCGGGGTGGGCCATCGCCACGCCATTTGCGAAGGCAAAGAAATGGCCAAGGCGCCCAGAGCTAAATTCGATCCCTGGCGTTAGGCCTCGTTCGGGATGGCCTGGAAGGCCGCTTCCAAACTCACGGTAGCGAAGGAGCGCATCGGGAGGTAAGTGACCGTCAAGGACGGCAAGGAGGTAATGGATGGCAGCCCGATGGCCTGCTTCGTCGTAGAGCACAGGGTGGATGGCTGCGCCCCCCAGGCGGAAAGCCCGAATCAGAAACACCTCCGGCACGATGTCATAAGCACCCCCCGAATGGCCAGAGAGGCCTTTTGCTCCGGAAAGAGAGGTAAAAAAAACAATCGCATCTCGAGCGAGACCAATGTTGCGGAGCAAAATGTCCCGCTCCTCAGGACTCATTGTGTCTCGGCGAAGGTCTAAGGCGATGGGAGTGATCCGAAGCTCAATTGGAAAAGACTGTGTGACCACACTACACCTATTGAGGGCTCAAAGCCGGTGCCAGGGAAGGGTAGGTACCTTCAAATTCTCCAATAAGAGCGCGCCCCACGTGATCAAGGGCTTGCAGGTCATGCACATCTCGTTCGAAAGCAGGTACTTCAATGATGGGCACGCGATTGCCAAAACGGTGGCGCAGCCGGTCGATTTGTTTTCGATCGGCTTCAGCTTGAATTGCAGCGGTGCGATGGGCTTCAAGCATACGCTCGATCAAGAAGTCGGGATTGGCCACATTCGCAAAGCGCATGAGCTCTTCTGCAAGTTGCTTTTGAGAAGCGAGACTTGGCAAGACGCGATGGACTTGATTGACCACGAAGGCTTCACAAGGCATCTGGTTCTCAAGAAGGCGCTCAGCAAAAAAAATCGCTTCATCAATGGCCATTTCGGCAGGACTGGCCACAACGATAAAAGCGACTCCTGGCGAACGCAAGGCCGAACCCACTTCCATGGCGTGTTTACGAAAACCGCCGAAAATATCGTTAAACTCTGCAAGAAATCCGGCCACGTCCTCAAGAAAGCCCTTTCCTGTGAAGCGGGAGATGGCTTGAAGCACAAGACGAGCGCCCCTTCCAACAAGGTTTCGGCTTTTTCGGGAGTCCTTGCGAAAAAAGCTGGTGAGCCATTGCACAACAGGGGAGTCGATGATGCCGCTTATCCGTTCTGGGGCATCGAGAAAATCGAGGGCATTTGAAGTGGGAGGCGTGTCCAGGACGATCAAGTCAAAGCGGGGATCGCTTTGCACAGCATAGAGCTTTTCAACCGCCATGTACTCCTGCATGCCCGCAAGGGAAGTGGACATGTATTGATAAATGCGATTCGAAAGGATGCGTTCTGCCTGCTCAGGAGAGGAAGCGCTTGCCCGGACGAGGGCATCAGCCGTTGCCTTGGCATCGAGCATCATCGCGGTCAGGCTGCCCTTGAGTTGAATGCCATGGGCTTCGAAAAGGGAAGGAGCGATCACCTGCTCCTCACTTTTGAGTTCCCTAAGGCCGAGGCTTGTGGCAAGGCGCTTGGCCGGATCGATCGTGAGGCACAGAACTTGCCTTCCTGCTTTTGCTCCTTGAACTGCAATGGCTGCTGCCGTAGTTGTTTTTCCAACACCCCCTGAGCCCACGACGATGATGACTCGATGTTTTTCGATCAATTGGCGAAGGGGGCGGTGGGGTTCGCGCATGCAGTGAGCTTAGCTCGTTCTCGCATTTCGTCATCGCTCTTCTGTGAGCTGAAAGTTTTTTGCAAATGGTAGGGAAATGCTTTGCTCTCCAAAAAGGTGCCAAAGTGCTACTCTTCAGTCATGGATCGAATGGGTGAGCCAAAAGAAGAGGCTGAAGGCAGTTTTGATGGTCAGGGACATGGCTTGCACGAGGAGGCATGGAGCCTCTACCTCCGAGGGCGTCGCGAGGGGGAAAAGAGCGAAGAGGCGCTTCGGCGGGCGATTGCGAT
>JANWYL010000327.1 GCA_025056955.1 Sandaracinaceae bacterium
TCGTGAGCCACACGCACCCCATTCATCGCCGCCACACACTCGTTGCTGTAGGTGCGGCCATCACAACCGCAAACGGGCCTTGCAACTGGAGGGCAAGCGTCCGGTCGCGATGTGCACACCCCTGGAAGAGCACACCCAGGGCCTCCACAGTATTCTCCAGAGTAGCAGTCAGCATGGGCAAAACACTGCATTGGCTTCAAGGGGGTGTCGGCACCCGCATCCCGGCCTCCACCACACTCACCATTGTGGGCCACCCGCACGCCACTTGCAGCAGCCACACAACCGTTGCTGTACGTTCGACCATCGCAGCCACAAACCGGAGCATAGACCGTAGGACACCCTTCGGGCCTCGCCACACACATCCCTTCTGTGCCGCAACCATCTCCGGCGCAATACTCCCCTTCTCTGCAATCGGCATTGCTTGTGCAATTTGTGAAGCTTCCATCGCTTCGGACGTCTACTCCAGCTTCCGTTGGCCTTGGAGTGTGGCTTCCCCCACAGCTGCATCCCGAAAGGAGAAGCCCAGTCATCGGCAAAGCGATTAAAGCAAAGCCAAAACCCTGATAATGTGCGATTCTCATGGCTTCATTATTACACACTTGTGTCGAAAAAAAAAGAACCCTCACTCATCAAGAAGCCACCCAAAGGCCAAAACAGCAAAAAGGGCAACGATGACATCGTATGCAAGGAGCACCTTGAGCCACCCGATTAAGGTGCTCTCTCCTCCAATCACCTCGCGCGTCGCCACAGCAGAGGCGAGGAGCGCAGGCAAAATCAATGGAAAAACAGCCACAGAAAGCAAAAGATCCCTCGCCCTCGTTTGGACAGTCATTGCCCCAAAAAGGGTTGAGGTCAGAACCAGCCCCCCACTTCCAAGACCGAGCACAGCAAGAACACCGAGCAAAGCAGTATTCCAGTCAATGTGAAAGAGCAAAAAAACGATTGGAAGAGTGATTGCCTCAATAAAAACCAAAAAAACAAATGAGGCCAAGGCCTTCCCCGCATAAATCGCTCCGCGTGGAATTGGGGCAAGAAGAAGGCCTTTTAGGGCTTCTTCCTCTCGCTCCCGCGCCCAACTCCTTGAAGCAATGAGAATGGCTGAAAATGCAACTGTTATCCAAATCGTTCCAGCCGCAATCGGGCGGGGATCACGCTCGTCGATTGGAAGGGCAAGGGCACTTGCCAAAACGACAAGGAGAGCGAAGAAGGAGGAGGTGAGCGTGATTTCACGTGTTTTTAGTTCGATTGAAAAGTCCTTTCGGGCAACGAGCCAGGCTGCCCGAAACCAGTTCATTTCTGCACCTCGAGGCCACCTGCGCGAAGGCGTAACCGCTTGGTGGAAAGGCGCCGGGCAAGTTCTGTGTCGTGGGTGACCATGACCACAATTGCCCCTCGTTTTTGCTCCTCCTGGAGGGCCTCGATCAAGAGCTCGACCCCTCTTGCATCAAGTCCACTTGAAGGTTCATCGAGCAAAAGGAGGGTGGGTTCATGGAGGAGTGCTCTGGCCAGCGCAGCCCGCTGGAGCTGCCCCCGCGAGTAGGTGCGGGTGCTTCGAAAAATGAAATCGCCCAATCCCAGCCTTTCCCTCAAAACCTTGATTCGCGCCTTGGCAGCCTCCAGACTCAGCCCAAAAAGCTGCGCGTGAAACAGCCAATTTTCCATGGCACTGAGATCCGGATAGACAAATGAGGCATGGCCGAGGAAGCCAATTGTCCGCCGGAGGGCGGTTGGGTGATCAAGGGGATTGCAATCACCATAGCGGAGGAAGCCCGCCGTTGGCCTTAAAAGCAAGGCAAGAATCCCAAGAAGAGTGGATTTCCCGGCTCCATTGGGCCCCTCGATTGATGTGATCTCACCAGCAGAAAAAGTGGCGTTGATTCCTGCGATGGCCACATTCGGCCCAAAGCGCTTGGTCAATCCGCAGAGGCGAACTTCTTTGTAGCCTAACACCTGAGCTCACAAAGAATGGGTTTCTCTCTCTTAAGTCGCAATGCAAAATCAATAAAAATCTGTTGAAAGCATGTAAGCAAAAAATTGAGAGCATGGAAGCAAAAAAAGAAGAAAAAAGGCTTTCCCCCAAATGCATTTCTGTTTATGTTCATTTTCCTTATTGCCTGCGCAAGTGCCCCTACTGCGATTTCGATTCTTTTGCCACTGATCCCAAAGCCATACCAAGCGAAAAGTACACCGAGCGCATTTTGCGCGAATTCGAACTGCGAAGCGCCCTTATTTCAGAATACCGGTTGATTTCGATTTTCTTTGGTGGCGGCAC
>JANWYL010000328.1 GCA_025056955.1 Sandaracinaceae bacterium
TGCACTCTTAAATGCCGCTCGCAGTCGTTCATCTGAAATCATCGCGAGCGAAGCATAAATCTCTTCAGGAAGAGATCCCGGTAGTTGTGATTTGAACTTTTCCTTAAACACCCAATTTGGAAGCTCTGGCAAGTTTGCAACCCGCACACGTAATCCACGAATTTCAAGCTGAGGAAAAGCACTGTGGAGCAATCTCATCAATTCAGTTGACATCATCGAAATTTCATGCGCCCACCCCGCACTTCTAGCCCCCACCTCGAGCGTATTCCGCCGTAAGCGAATGGGTCTTGCATTTTTGACGATTTGCTCAGGAAAATGACGCAACCACCAGCTGAAAACCTGAAAAAAGCGAAAATCCGACTTGCGCTCTTTGGCAATCAACGAATTAAGAAGATTGGCCAAAAGCTCAGGCTGATCACTCGTGATGGTTGGCTTTTGATCAACGTGTCGCTCTTTCATTCAAAACGGGTCCTCCTCCTCATCAAACCATCAACAACCTCTTGGGGGCCTTTTTTTCCTTCGACAATATCTGCAATTGCTTGCGAAATTGGCGCCTCAATTCCTTTGCGCTCTGCAAAGTGATGCACACGCCTTGCAATCGAAATCCCTTCGATGTGCGCTCCCGCCTCCTTTCCGGCCGCTTCAAGAGGTAGGCCTCGAGCCAATGCTTGTCCAAGCCGGAATTCAGGGCGCTCGTCTCCTCCCACTGCGGCGATCAGGTCTCCAACTCCAGCCATTCCAAAAAAAGTGCGTTCTTGCGCCCCCAGTGCTGTACCGATTCTCACTGCTTCAGCCAAACCCCTGGTGAGCAGCGTGGCCAAAGAAGAAGGGCCATACCCATGCCCTTTTGCATATCCCAGCGCCACAACCAACAAGCCAACAAGGGCAGAAGCGACCTCGCAACCCACCACATCCCTCGTTTCATACAGCCTCAGCGAGGGCCCTCCAATCACCTGGCGCACCGCCTCGGCCACCTCCGGGAATTCTGTTCCCACGATTCCGCCTCCAGGCAATCCACGAGTCAAGCATTCCGCTGAAACCGGCCCAGCCAAGCAGGCAACGCGTCGCACAACCGTCCTCTCACGAATCAACCGACTAATCGGGATCAAGGCATCCCCTACAAGGCCACGACTCACGTGCACCACCAGATGACGCCCATCCAGCACCCCTCCAAGTTCATCAACCACTGTCTCAATATGAGCCGACGGAACAGCCAGAAAGATGATTTCGCACTCCCCCAACGGTTCAGCCTCTTTCACCAGCTTCAAGGAAGGGTGCGGCTCTTCCGTCCTCAAACGCTCTTGACGCGTCCGAAGAACAACCCGATGACCAAGCCTGAGCGCAGCGAGAGCCAAGCCAAGTCCAAATCCTCCTCCCTGAACCCCAACCAACCACATCGCTCACACCATGCTTGCGATCTCTCGGGCGGCGCGAATATCTTCAGGGCCTGCCACTTTCTCTGCATACGCATTCATTCGGTTTTGGTAATACAAGCAAAGGGGGGGATCCTCAATCACCACCTCACCTGCTCTCTCAACCACAACCGGCCTTGTATGATACCCCACAAATGCCCTCAGAGCGATATCAACCACCTTTGAAGGGTGAAGGGCCCGCATGCTGCTGAAAAGTCGCACCTGACTATTTTCTTCGAGCTCGCGCAACTTCTCGATGGCTTGCCCCACTTCTTTTTCCACTTCGTTGCGCGGCATTTTTACCTCCCCACGCAAGCGCACCCTTCCAAAAACGTCTGCTCCAGGAGTTTCCCTTACCAAACGGCGAAACAAAATGTGTGCAACCAAGTGGGTTGGCATGATAACAGTCTCCCTTTGATAGTTCCGCACCAACACTTCACCAAGAAATCTCGTATATGCTTCATCGCGCCGTTGATCGAGGCATGGTGAACCGCGGTGCCATGCATAGGTGCAAGGATCAATTGTCCGACCCGAGCGATCCTGACTTTTTCCCTTCTCATCCACTGGATTACCGAAGGGATCGATGGGATGGGCAAATCGCAACACGCACCGAACTTCTGCCTCGAAAGCCTTCTCAAACAAGGCAATCCACCGCTCTATTTGGGAAAACTCATCGGCTTGAGGGATATAACGGGCTCGTCCCCTCTCTCGCAACCATTGATCGATCAGGCTCTCTGCCTCCAACACCAGCCCATAATTGATCGTTGCAGGAACGAACACAATTGGACGATGCACTCCCTTGATGCAATTCCTCGAAAAAGCCTCTATTGCTGTTCCCACAAGACCTAGTTTGAG
>JANWYL010000329.1 GCA_025056955.1 Sandaracinaceae bacterium
ACACCCTTGAGAGGGGATCAAGTGTATCCTGGAGGCCATAGCTCACTTCCCGCCCCCATGATGCAACCCTCAGCCCTTGGCGACTCACCCGGCGGTAACGGCTTTGAGGTGAACCGTTACCCATCATGAAAGCCTGAAGCTGGAAAGGCTGCTCCCCTAACCAAGCATCGTCTTCGACTTTCTGGAAGCTGTTGTAGCTTCCACAAAAGCGCCTTGCCCGTTGCGTTGCGAAAACGTCGGCCAAAAGCAAGCCCGGAATCATGAAAGCGGATGGAGTGGTACTAATCAGCGACAGCACTCTCCCAGCATCTCTTGCAGTCGGTCTCACCTTGGTATCGCAAGGGTAGTTGGTGTCGTCATCTTCAACTGGAATGGGCTTTGGGAACATCGCTCCAAAGCTTGTGGTTGGCGCATAGTACTCAACGCCATAGCGTACCACATAACCCAATGCGATGGGGGGAGTCCCCACCTTGATCGCTCCTGCAAGGGTGTGAGCAATGCGGATAAGGTTATCCACCTGCTGCTCGACCTGCCTGGCCTGATTGTTCAAGTTGGATGCGTCCCGCGCGTGGATGGGCGCCATTTGGCAACCGTAACAGCAAAATCCGCAGCCAAAGGGGCAGCCAGGGCAGACTGCTGCAGCAAACATTGCTGCACTGAGAACAATGTCATATGCAACCCAAACAGTGGCACTGACGATTGCAAGCACAGCCATGAACAAATTCAAAAGCACAATGAAGTTCATCGCCCGGGCATAGATGACAGCAGCTGCAAAGGTCGCCGCATCTGCTGCATCGTTCAAGCGCTCGCGATAGGCGATGGCACCGATCACACCATGGAGGTAATAGAGCACTCCCACAGTCATGGCTGCCATGAAAATGCCCATGACCATCGTTGCGCCCGATTGGTCCGACCACAAAGAGGGCTTTGCAAAACTGAGTTGCTTGGTGGATGCCCCCTCTGAGGCGCTCCTTCTTGCGTTCTTCCCTTCCTCCGCTTCATTTTGTTTTGTCTCGCGCATGGGAACACCTCGAAACAGTCAGGAGAAAGATGTCACTTGAAGCCTTCCCATTCCTTACGCATGTTGCATGCCTAAGGCAAAAGCTGTCAACACGCCCTTTTTTGGGCTTCACTCAATTGAAAAGGAGGCTCGATTACCTCAATAAGGTGGAAGGCATGGGAAATTTTGTCCCCATCCTGAGTGCTGCTTTTGGCCAAAGCCATTCATCACGCTTGGTGGCTTTGGTGATGTGTGCCAAAGCGTTCGAATGGTCTTGCCTGATTGGATGCGCTCTTTCTCAAGCCCAAAGCCCCCCCCAACAGCCGGCATTGGCTTCCCACTCCTTGAGCCAAAGCCCGGAAGTTGGCTTCTTGCGTTTGCTGCCTTCGGATCCTTGCCAACGGCTCACGCTCGGGGATCTCCCAGAGCTTCTGCGAGAGAGCTCCCGTGCAGAGTGCCTGATCCGAGCGCGGCTTCGTCACCACCAAAATCGCATTGATGAAGGAATTGTTCTTTTGGGGTTTGGAGTTTTGAGTGTGGCCACAGGCAGCGCTCTTTTAACTACAGGACTCTTTTCTGACTTTAACCCAGTGATTGCAGCAGGCAGCGCCATGCTGGCCTGGGGGCTGATCAATTCCCTTCTCTCTTTTGGGCTTTTGGATTTAGAAGGCAACAAGCGTCGTTCAATTGAAGCGGCTCAAAACCTCCGAGGGAAAGCTCTTGAACGAATACGTGATGATGCAAGGGCTGCGGAAGAACGAAGCGCTAGCTTCCTCGCATTCAATGCGGGCCTAGACCTTCTCTACATCGCAACTGGGATCTTGCTCGCCGCATTTTCAAACCCACATCAGCTTGAAGGCCAATGGATGCTCGGCTACGGAGTCGCGCAAGCCATCCAAGGAAGTGTTCTCCTTACGTACGATCTGATCACGTGGAGTTTGGCCACTTGGACTAGCTCTTACGGGCCAACGCATGGCGAGCCATCGCCTCGTTTTCCATCAATGCAACGCATCATCAGTTTGCGCTCGAGAATTTCGCACATAAGCGCATACTCAGGCCGTTCTGGATGCATCTTCCTCAATGCTTGGTACTGTACCAAAGCGTCTTCCAGACGTCCCTCCGCAAGGAGCTGCGCTGCAACACCCTCGGGAGTCTGGGGCAAGCCACCATCT
>JANWYL010000032.1 GCA_025056955.1 Sandaracinaceae bacterium
CCTCAAGGAAAATGCTTCAAGGCATGTGATAGAAGAAAAGAAAGAAAAGCTGGCTCAACTCACCGCTTCATTTGCAGAAAAACGTATCAACCTTGCTCTCCGGCGAAGTCTAGAGGGTAAGCACCTTCGCGAGCTTGAATCGAATTGATCAAGGGCCGCAAGCCATGCCAAAGGTTCACTTCATCAAAGAAAACCTTGAGGTCGAAGTTGAGAAGGGGACCACCATCCTTGAGGCAGCTCGGCGTGTTGGTGCTCCTGAGGGAGATCGCTGTGGGGGAAAATGCGCATGCTCGACCTGTCACGTGTATGTGATTAAAGGTTTCGAAAATACATCTGAAATCAGTGATGAAGAGTTTGATGTTCTCGATAAAGCTTTTGATGTTCGCTCCAATTCTCGTCTCGGTTGCCAGGCCAAGGTATATGGTGACGTGGTCGTGGAGATCAGCCAAGAAAGCTTCGAAGCATTTCTTGATGAACATCCAGAGGAAAGGGAGAGAGCACTTATGCTCCGAAACAAAAGATAATTTTTGATGCATTTTTGATACATTGACAAAACGCATGAAAAGCCGCCATTGGCTCTGGAAATCTGGGCCTTTTGCTTTTTCAGCTTGCCTCGGACCTCATATTCGATGAAGCTCTTTGGGTGAGCAAAAAAAGGCAGCAATCCCCTCATCCCGTCTGGGGAGGTCGCTTCGAAGAAAAGCCAGAAGAATTGGCTCAACGCTTCTCATCAAGTGTTGAGATCGACAAGCGCATGTGGCGTGAAGACATTCGCGCCTCAGTTGCCCATTCCCGAATGCTTGGTGCGCAAGGAATTATCGATGCCAAAGATGTGGCCGCGATCGAAGCTGGTTTAGAAGAAATCGCAAAAGAAATCGAAGAAAACCAATTCGAATGGAAAACGGAGTACGAAGATGTGCACATGAACATTGAAGCTCGCCTCATCGAAAAAGTGGGCGAAGCTGGGAAGCGCTTGCACACTGCTCGTTCGCGCAATGACCAAGTCGCAACCGACATCCGCCTTTGGACACGTCAAGCACTTGGGCGTGTGATTGAGCAAAGCGACCGGTTGATTGCCGTCATTTGTGCCCGAGCAGCCGAAGAAGTCGACACCTTGATGCCAGGCTACACGCATCTCCAACGGGCCCAACCAATCCGGCTTGCGCTCCACCTGCTTGCCTGGTGCGAAATGCTCGAGCGCGACCGTGGTCGCTATCATGATACCATCGTTCGATTGAATGAATGCCCGCTTGGCGCGGCCGCATTGGCCGGCACCAGCTTCCCCATCGACCGCGAAGCCACTGCACGCGAACTCGGATTTCGGCAGCCGACGAGAAACTCGATCGATGCGGTTTCAGATAGAGATTTCCTCCTTGAAAGCCTGGCAGCTCTCGCAATTCAAGCCGTCCATCTCTCTCGCATGGCAGAAGAGCTGGTTCTATGGAGCACACAAGAGTTTGGCTTTGTCGAAATGGCCGATCGCTTCGCAACGGGGAGCTCCATCATGCCTCAGAAAAAAAACCCAGACATGGCTGAGCTCATCCGAGGGAAGGCAGGTCGAGTGATCGGAGATCTTGTCAACTTACTCGTCGTCATGAAAGGCCTGCCCCTGGCTTACAACCGGGACATGCAAGAAGACAAATTCCCCATCTTTGATGCATTTGACACGGTAGAGCAAAGCCTCGCAATCATGCGGGGCATGGTGGCCACCCTGGTCTTTCGGAGAGAACGGATGCGGAAAGCACTCGATGAAGGCTTCATCGAAGCCACAGAAATCGCCGACTGGCTCACAAGACGGGGAGTGCCATTCAGGGAATCCCATCAAATCGTTGGGAAAATCGTGCGCTTCGCAATGGCTCAAGGCAAAAAGCTCTCTGATTTAAGCCTCGATGAATTCAAAGAATTTTCACCTCTGTTCGACGCGAGCATTTACGAAATCATGCTCCCCGAACGGGTGGTCGAGCTCAAACAAAGCCTTGGTGGCACTGCAAAAGAACAGGTACTCGCATTGCTCAGCGATTTCCATAGCCGCCTCCTTGATCGGGGGATCCAACCAGAAGAAGTGTGGCGCGCAGAAAGGAAGCAAGAATGATTCGAGGCTCTCGCTGTGAGGTCCCTCCCAGCCCTTGGATCAAGGAAATCAACGGCCAGTTGTGGGCTGAGGAAGTGCCCTTTTCTTCACTGGCTGAGCGTTATGGTACCCCCCTCTACGTTTACTCCGCCCTTGCGATTCGCACGGCTTTCCAGTCGATAAGCCAGGCACTCGAGGGGATCCCACACTTTGTGGCCTATGCCGTGAAAGCCAATGGAAACCCTACAATTTTGCGTTTACTCGCTGGGCTTGGGGCCTGGGCAGATACCGTAAGCGGTGGGGAGCTTTTCTGGGCACACCGTGCCGGTATTCCGGCTGACCACACCCTCATGAGCGGGGTTGGAAAAACCGAAAAGGAAATCGAATTCGCATTGCGACTTGGCATTCGTTCGCTGAACATTGAAAGCGTTGAAGAACTTGAGGTGGTTCAATCAGTCGCATCATCGTTGGGGTGCCAAGCCCGTGTGGGCGTGCGGCTTAACCCCCACATCGATCCCCACACACACCCATACATCGCAACCGGCATCCATGGCACAAAGTTTGGGCTTGAAATTGAGGAAGCCCGTGAAGCCCTCAAACAGATTTCAAAAAGCCCAATTTTAACCTTGGAATGCATTGCCTCTCACATTGGCTCTCAAATCACCGAGCTCGATGCAATTGAAGAATCCGCCTTCCTTACCTCTCTCTTCTTCGAGGAAGCAATCAAAGAAGGGCACACGCCACACGTTCTTGATCTTGGAGGTGGCTGGCCCTTGGCATACGGGGACGAGGAAAGCAGCGTTCCATCCCATCAAGCGTTTGGTCAGGCCATTCGCAGGGGCATTGAAAAAAGCGGTTGGCTCGAACGCGCCCAAAAACACAAGGGCCTTTTTCTCGTCGTAGAGCCTGGTCGCGCGATCGTCGGCGAGGGCGGAGCCCTCCTTACACGCGTCCTCTTTGTCAAACGCTCGCCATCAAAGCGCTTTGTCATCGTCGACGCTGCGATGACAGAGCTCATCCGCCCAGCCCTCTACGGCGCCTACCATGCGGTCGTGCCAGTCATCAACCCTGCTCGCCCTCCCCTTGACAAGGCTGACATTGTGGGCCCTGTTTGCGAAACAGGTGATTTTTTTGCCCTTAACCGGCCTTTTCCTGAAGTGAAGCGCGGTGAATTGCTCATTTTGAGAAGCACAGGGGCCTATGGAGCAGCCATGTCAAGCGAATACAACGGCCGGCCGAAAGCAGCTGAAGTCATGGCCGATGGCTCGAAAGCCCATCTCATTCGCCCCAGAGGAAAATGGGAGGATCTCCACGTCGATCCAGCGTGGCCCTTCTTGGCGAGCGAATGAGCCCGGTAGCCATCACATTCTCAGGCAGTGCTCGCTTCGCCAGGGTTTTGCTTTTTGCGCTCGCGGCTTGGAATCACCACAACTGGAATTGTTGACAAGCGCACAAAACGCTCGGCCACGCTTCCAATTAACAAACGGGCTACGCCTGTGCGGCCGTGGGTGCCGATGACGAGGTACTGGGCATCAACCGATTCAGCCAACTCCAAAATCGCCTCAACTGGCGAGCCAGATACGAGCCTGCCCTCCACTTCAACACCATGGCCACGATACCGCATAACTGTTTCATCCAGCTGTCGGTGGAGCCCCGTGGTGATCTCAGAAACGAGCTCAGGTCCAAACACCGCAAGCCCATCTGGCACAGCGTAGACAGGAAGCTGCCAGGCATGAACGGCCAAAACCTTGGCTCCAATCACTTTGGCGAGCTCAATCGCATGGGCCAAGGCCCGTTCTGAAGGTTCCGAAAAATCGATTGCACAAACAATTGTTCTCATCAGAAGCTCCTTTTTGGGTTCTATCAATAAATGATTCAACAAGCAACATAAGTTATTGTCGTATCAATCACGCAACTTTCGAATTCAAATCCATTCGATGTTCATCAGTCCATTAAATGCACAGGGATTTAATTATTCGGCCCAAGGAGAGGAGCACTCAAAATCTTCTGGTCTCCATCAGCCTCGACCTTAACTTTGAGCTCTTTCCCCGCCCTCTCCTTTTCGAGAGGCGTGCGGACCACCACGGTCACACGTCCATCTTTCCACCCATCGAGCTCAACCAACTTAACCGCTGTCTCTTCGTCGCCAATCCGAACACTTCCCTCTCCTCCATTGACCGCTGCGTGAATTCGAAAAGTGCGCTTCCAATCTGAATCGTTGATCAAGTGAACCTCAAAAGCATTGCGCACTGTGTTTCCTTCGACAAAAAAGGGTAATCCACGAAGGCGAACAATCCTGGCCTCGACACGTGGTTGACTCAAGCACAAGGCAAAGCCGGATCCATACAAAAGGATCCCGATCAAAACATAAAATGCGATCCTTGGCCTAAAAAAGCGCCTGACCTCCCCTCTAAGCCCTCTCAAAGAATCATAACGCACTAAACCAGGTTGTTTTCCTATTTTTTTCATGACCTCATCGCAAGCATCGATGCATTGGGCACATGCGATACAATCGACCTGAAGCCCATTTCGGATATCGATACCCGTCGGGCAAACTGCAACACAACGCCCACAATCAATGCAATCTCCCCGCACCTCTCCCTCTTTGGGTTTTCCCTTTTTACGTGGTTCTCCCCTCTTCTCATCATAGCCAACCACAAGGCTGTCATCATCGAGCAAAATGCTTTGAAGCCTGCCATATGGGCAAATGACAAGACACAATTGCTCGCGAAACCAGGCAAAATTGCCGTAGAGGATCGCTCCAACCCCAAAGCACCAAGCAAATGCGTAAGGATGTTCCCAAGGCGGACGCGTCATCATTTCAAGAAGAGAGGGCATCGACACGAAATAAGCCACAAACATATGAGAGATGAAAAGGGAGACGAGAATGTAGAGAAAATGCTTCACCAACCGGCGCCAAAGCTTATCCCAGCTCATCGGCGCTTGGTCCAGAGCAATTCGCTCATTTCGATTTCCCTCAACCCAACGCTCGATTTTTCTGTAAACACCCTCTAAAAAAACAGTTTGCGGGCACGCATATCCACACCAAGCCCTCCCCAAAATCGCTGTCATGAAAACGAGCCCAAAAAGCACTCCTGTCAAAACAAACCAAACCAACCAAAAAGAAGTTGCATCAAAGCTATAACCGAAAAAGAAAAATCTTCTCCGAGGAACATCAAGAAAAACAGCAGGCCTCCCCCCTACGTGAATCCACGGCAAAACAGCCCAAATCGCAATGAGGATGTAGAAAAGAATGTGACGCAACCGTGTAAACCGCCCGCTTACATCTGCAGGATGCACAAAAACCCGCCTCCCGTCTTTTCTGAGCGAAGAGGGTCGATCGTATACCGCAAGGCGAAGCTTTAGGTCATCAAGGCTCTTCTCTTTGCTGCTCTGCATCGCTGCTCGACTCCTCCCTTAAACATGCACATGGATGCGGGTTTTTTTCTTCTCAATCTCAATCAACCGTGATTGGAATCAGTTTTATCGTTGGTCTTGTCCGCTCCAGAAGAATGCTGCTCCCCTTCTGTCGATGATCCACTTGGAGTAATCGGATTGTCTTGGTCATCAACAATTTGGCCCTGCGGTGGTTTTCCAGGCTTATTGGTGTTGCGGATACTCAAAACAAATGCCGTCACATCAAGCACACCTTGTTGTCCGAGGGTTTGCCCCCACGGGGGCATGCCTGCAGTAACCACTCCTTCCGAAATCGTTCTGTAAATGTCTCTGGCTCTTCCTCCGTGCAACCACGCATTGTCAGTGAGATTTGGCCCGATATTCCCCTCCCCTTCACGACCATGACATGCCGCGCAATTTGCTGAAAAAACAGCCCTCCCCTTCTCAACACGAGTGGAATCGGAAGGAAGTGCAATCAGCATTTCATCTGTAACCGCAATGTTCTTTTTGGATTCTTCTTCGAGCCATGCTGCGTATTGTTCAGCAGGGCTTTTTCCGATATCAAATGCCTCATAGTAAAACCAATAAAATCCAGAGAAAACAATTGTGCCGTAGAAAGTTGCCAGCCACCATCTTGGCAACAAGTTATCAGCTTCTAGTATTCCATCATATTCGTGAAGGATATCACCCTGAATCGGATCTTTTTGTTTGACATCTGCCATGGCACCCTCCGAATTCGTTCTATTTTTCGCCAGTGGAAGGATCGGATTCTTTTTCTTTTTCCAATGGCATTTTTGACAGCTCCTCTGCTTTGTTACGATTCATGCGCAACGCGTATACCGAAGCCACCAAAAAAGCGGCAAAGAAAAAGAGCATTGCCATCAAGGGGCCAAAGAGGTATGGACTTTTTGCGAAAAAGGGCGTGGCAATGGTCCGCATGGCTCCTCCAATCACTTAACAAGAACCTGTGAAACCTGAGTGGGGCTCCCCTGATGGCGCTGCGGACGAAAATCACTCTCCTTTTTGCCCAATCGCTGGAGATAAGCGATCAAAGCGACCAACTTCGACTGGGGATTGATTTCACCGCTAACGCCTGAGGTTTTGAGATCTTCGACAATCTCTTTCGCTTGTGCGTGAGCATCCTCTTCCGCATGAGCGATATCTTCAGCAGTGTAGGGGACACCCAATGCTTGAAGGGCACGGAGTTTGTTAGGCGTGCGTGCGAAATCAATGAGCTCCACCGCCAAATGAGGATAAGCAGGCATAATCGAACCTGGCGAAGTTTCTCGCGGATCCAACATGTGGCGGTAATGCCAAAGATTGGGGTAGCGCTTTCCCTCACGTGCCAAATCTGGCCCCGTGCGCTTGCTCCCCCACTGGAAAGGACGATCCCAAATCGAATCGTCCACTTCTGATACAGCCCCATATCTCGCCGCTTCCCAGACAAAAGGTCGAATCATCTGGGAATGGCACACATAGCAGCCCTCCGACACGTAAACATCTCGCCCTTCGAGCTCAAGCGGCATATAAGGCTTCTGCTTGGTATGGAGTTTTTCCTCCATTCCCAACGCCACAGATGGCAAAATTTCAGCAATGCCCCCAACCAAAATCGCAATCGTCACAAGAACCGTAAACAGCAATCCAGTGCCTTCTAATTGATGATGTACCTTTTGTGCCACTTTTTGCGCTTGTATGTAAATCCCTCCAAGGATGGAAATAAAAACCGCAGCGATAACAATTGCAAGCCCTGCAAGTTGATTGACGATTACAGAAACTCCCAATAGCAAAGCCACAACTGTAATGAGAAGCACTGGAGAAGAAATCAAAACCTCTTTCCATGGAATTGGAGAATGTGGCAATTCAGCAGGAACAGATACCTTGCTGACCGCTGGTGCTCCTTGCTTGGCTGTCATCCAGAGATTCCAAGCCATGAGCACAAAGCCACTCAAATAGAGCAAACCAGCAATGAGACGAACCCAATACATCGGAATGATTGCAATTACAGTTTCAACAAAATTTGGATACAAAAGACCGCCATCGGCGTTTTGGGCCCGCCACATCAACCCTTGGCTAATTCCGGAAATATACATCGACGCCATATAAACGATGATGCCGAGCGTACCGATATAGAAATGCCAGTTGGCTGCACGTGTTGAATACAGCTGCGTTCCATACAATCGCGGAACCAGCCAATAAAACATCCCAGCAGCCATGAGCCCATTCCACCCAAGCCCACCACCGTGAACATGCCCGATAATCCAGTCGGTATAGTGGGCAAGCTCATTCACGGTGCGAACAGAAAGCAGAGGTCCTTCAAAGGTGGCCATTCCATAAAAGGTCACTCCTGCAGCAAAAAACTTTAATACGGGATCGGTTCGGAGCTTGTCCCATGCCCCTCTTAATGTAAGCAAACCGTTGATCATCCCTCCCCAGCTTGGAGCCCACAGCATCACACTAAAAAGCATTCCAAGCGATTGGGCCCAGTCTGGAAGAGCAGTATTTAAAAGGTGATGAGGACCAGCCCAAATGTAGATGAATATCAATGACCAAAAGTGGACAATTGAAAGACGATAACTGTAAACAGGCCGATCAGCCGCTTTCGGAACATAGTAGTACATGATGCCAAGAATTGGCGTTGTCAAAAAGAAGGCAACTGCATTATGGCCATACCACCATTGCACCAAAGCGTCTTGAACTCCACCGAAGAGGCCATAGCTTTGTAATGCAGAAAACGGCAAAGAGAGATTATTGACAATGTACAAAACAGCAACTGTAACGATTGTGGCGATATAAAACCAGATGGCTACGTAAAGATGCTTTTCTTTTCTTTTTAGGATCAGCATGAAGAAGTTAATACCAAAAACCACCCAGACAAAAGCAACAGCAACATCAAGGGGCCAGATCAATTCCGCGTATTCTTTTCCCTGACTCAAGCCAAGAGGAAGTGTGATCGCTGCGCCCAATATAATGAGCTGCCAACCCCAAAAATGGATTGCAGTCAAAGTTTCGTTGACGTTTGCCTTGAGCAAACGCATCGAAGAGTGATAAATGCCGGCAAACATCATGTTTCCGACAAAAGCAAAGATCACAGCATTTGTATGAAGAGGCCTCAAGCGGCCAAAAGTCAAATACGGTGCCAAGTTGGAAGGCCACCAAGCCAATTGGAGGGCGATGATAATGCCGACGAGCATCCCAACGATGCCCCATCCAATTGAAGCCCAAATAAAGTAGCGCACCCATTTGTCATTGTATGTAATCTCCTCAACCGTATCCTTTCTTTTTTCAATCTTCTCATCCATCTCAGCAATTGCCGTTGCCGTCATAATCCACCTCTATTTTTTTGCCTCTAGATTTTTCTTTGTTATCGTCTTCAAGTGGCAAGATCGATAACCTGTCCAAATGATCAAATGTTCCAATGCGGGTTGACCAAGCAAAAAGAACCATTCCAAATGCAGCAAGCACAATGCTTACAAAAATCGTAAGAATCAAAACAGACATGGTTCACCCATCAGCCACGCACAAAAGAATGTCGCACATTTTCTGCAGCGTATGCGTAACCTTTTCTCGAACGTGACTCAACTCTATTCATGCTCTCCGAATGCCTCCTAAATCGATAAAAAGTTCTTGTAACAATTAAAATGGAGCTTAACGGCATTGCAATTGCGGCAAGCCATGGAGGAAACATCCCATAAGCGGCAGCCAAAATTCCAAAGGCATTGTAAGCCACTGCATAAAAAATGTTCGACAGTGTCAGCCGGTTGAGGAAGTGAGAAATATCGATCGTCCAACGGATTGGAGCAATACCATCCCACCAGAATACGAAATCAGTTTTCGAAGGAAGAAATGGCCTCTCAATCGCCGGAGAAGCAGAGACAAACGCAGCATCTGCAGCCAATGAGTCGTTTACCCCATCACCAACAAAAAATGCTCTTTTGCCATTGAGCCAATCTGCTTTTTGATTTGGTGAAAGCTCAGCATAGAGATCACTGGAATCAAATCCAAGACGCATGCCCAAATCTTGAACACGATGCCTTCGATCACCCGAGAGGACCACAACGCGATATCCTCGTTGACGCAATTCTGTGATCTCTCTTTGAACGTCTTGGCGAAGCTCTTCTTCTGTTGAAAAAGCAGCAATTAATTTCCCATCACATCCAAAGATGACGTCCGCCTCTTCTGGAATGTCTGACCAATACTCGCTCAGCACTGCCCATTTTGCACGACCCAGCCTCCACTCTTTTCCATCAATCAATGCCATCAGTCCATCACCAACAATCTCTTCAACACAAGTGGAATCAACAGCAGAAATTGAATGGCTCGATTCGATAACCTTTCTTATCGCTGCGCTTTTTGGATGCTCAGAAGCAAGAACAAGAGTGTAAAGCGCTTTTAACTCATCTCGACTGAGCTTGCGATGGATTAACTCCTCACTCTTTTTACTCAATTTTAGCTTTCCAGTCGTCAAAGTACCAGTTTTATCAAGCGCAATCGTATCAATCTGATTCAGTCGATCAAAAGCACGATTGCGTCGAATAAATACTCCCCTTCTCTCAAGCTCAACCGCTGCGAGTTCCCTTGACAATGGAACAGCAATTCCTATTGCGCAAGGACACGCAACAACTAAAATTGCTGTTGTGCGCAGGAGAGCAACCTCCAACCCATGATTTTGAAAAATCCAAAAAAACGCAATTGAAGCAATTGTCAAAATACCAATCACCCAAAATGCAGAAAAGTCACGTATTGAAGTGATCTGGCTTGATTGGATGTCTCCCTCACTGCTCTGACGCAAAAGCTCACTCAAGCGGCTCTCTTCGATCGTTTGCAACGCCTCGTATTCAAAGGCCTTGCGTCCAACATTGATCGCACCAGCTTGAATCAATTCACCTTTTTTTATCTCGACTGGGCGACTTTCGCCGTGAATCCAATCGTAGGAAACCAGCGCATCCATTTGAGCAATTCCAGATACAGGCGCCGCTTCCCCAGGAGCCACTACAAGGCAGTCATGCTTGCAAATTTCTGATGCCTTTAGAATCTGATTTACGCCATCGCGCCGAATTCGCGCATATAACCCTTCTGTCCCCTTGGAGCGCAAAATGCGGTTACGATTTCTCACCAACATCCCGCGTTCCAAAGCCCGCCCAACAACCATGAGCGCAATAAATGCAGCCAACGAGTCTGCGTAGTGTGCTTCTTGATGCTTTAAGTATCCAATGAGTGTTCCACTTAGCCCAAGAGTCAACCCCAAAGCAATCGGTAAATCCAAATGGAGGATTCCCCGACGCAATCCCTCAATTGCCCCCCGAAAGAAAACCGGTCCTCCAACCAACGCTGCCCCCAAGGCCATTCCCATTTCAAGAGAAGAAGCAATGCTTCGCAATGGCTCCTCAGTAAGCCCAAAGTATTGAGGCACTGCAAAAAGCATCGAATTCATCGCCAGGGCAACAGCAATGCCTGCCCTAAGAATCAACGAATCCCGCTTCGAATCCAATTGTTTCTCAGGAGGGCCAAGTCGATACCCAAAACGCTCTACTTCGTCAACGAACTTTTCAACATCAAAATCCCTTGATGCAGTGATTTCGCATCTTCCCAAAACCGGGTTTATTACAATGCGGCCTCGATGCATTCTTCTAAAAACCTCTCCAATCAACCACACACAACCAGCACAGTGAATCCCCTGAACATCCATTTCAATGAGAGTCGGAGAGGAGCTGTTTTTCAAACGTTCAACAATCGGCACAAGCCACAATCGGTCCTTTTGAGTTTCATTTCCCAAAGAAACAGGCAATCCTCGCTTTGAGTTTCTAAGCTCGTAGTAGCGCTCAAGCGAAAACTCCCGAAGTCTGGTTGCAACAATTTCACATCCAGAACAACAGTAAATTTTTTGAGGATCATCAATGGGAGAGCCGCAATGGGCGCAGCTTGCCTTTTCGTGAGTTTGAATGCCTTTGGGAACCTTGCTCTCCCTTTCTTTCATCTCCTAACCGCTCTTTGCATTGAGCGGGCCAATCGGTATATCCCCTAAAAATGTCACTTTATGCACTGAACCCTCACGATCAAAGCGCAATCTTTGCGCAATTGCTTCTTAAAAAGCGCAATTGTTGCATCTCTTGTTTCTTAACTTGTGCATATGGGACAATAATTGATGCAACAAATATAAAGCCATTAGAACATTTCTGAGCAATTAAACATAAAAATGACAAAATATGGTGTATTTTTTGCTCGTTTCCTGCTTCGGGTAGGATGGATGCACTGCTCTTCTCGTTTGGGATTGGCTCGCTCGCCGGCATGAGCGCCTTACCCCACTGCGCTGCGATGTGTGCTCCGCTGGCAGGTTTTGCTTGCGTGGGGCAAACAGCGGGGTCGCTTGCAACACTTTTAGGGACAAGGCTTCTCGTTTACGGAATCCTTGGGGCAGGCTTTGGAATGCTCGGGGCGTGGGCAGTCAAGTGGATTCCGCCACAGTGGTCAAGCCTTTTTCTTGGTCTGGCGGTCGCTTCTGGCATGCTCATCGCCGCATGGCAGCTCGAATGGCCATGGTTAAAGCAATTGGCACCACTCCGTAAGCGCGTTGGCTTGTCCAGTCCCCCTCTGATCGATCCTTCAAGCCTGGTCACGCGAGTTGCGCCCACTCGCAAAAGCACCGGGTCCCTGCTCCGTCCACTTGGGATCGGATTGAGTTTCGCCTTTTTTCCTTGCGGAACGCTTCACGCTGCCCTCATGCTTGCTGGTGGGCAAGGCTCCGCGTGGAAAGGCTTTTTCACCATGGCTGGCTTTGCCCTATCCAGCTCGCTGGCCCTCTGGGCTTCTGGCTGGCTTGGGAGCTGGCTTTACCACCTCAACCAACGTGCTCGCCATCTGTTCGCTGCAATTTTGGTGCTCGGTGCCTTGGTTGTTCTTCTCCGCCCCCTCAAAAACCCAATGCCTGCAGCAGGGCAGGCTTGTCATGGTGTTTCTTGGAGCACGATGGGTTCCCCACAATGACGAGCAAACACCAAGAAATCACCCACTACGTTCGTTTTTCTCCAGCTCTCTCCCAGAAGATCACCCGCTGCAAGGACCTGGTATTTCCGCAACTGGCTCGTGTCTCAGAAATTTTCTACGAAAGGGTCAGAGAACACGAAGAAGCGCATGCCGTATTTCAAAATGAAGCCCAAATCGATAGGCTTCGGGTTTCCCTGGTGCAATGGCTCAAGGATCTTTTCCGTGGCCCCCACGATGACGCGCATTTTGTGCGCACAGCCCAAGTTGGGAAAGTCCACGTAAAAATCGGCCTTCCTGCCCGATACATGGTCACTGGGATGTCGGTGCTTCGCACTGAACTCACGCAAATCCTTCTTCGAGAAAATCAAATCGATGCAGCCCAAGCCTTGAGCCTCCTGCTCGACGTCGAACTGGGAGTCATGGTCGATGCATATTGGTCACATTTTAAGGAACGCATTCAGGCGATGATCAAGTGGGGAGGAAATGAGAAGCAAGAGGAGAGGGATGAATTGATCGATGCACTCGATGGGCTTGGTATTGTGGTGCTTGGGCTCGATAAGGATAACCGAATCGCTTATGCCAACCTCGAAGCCGAGCGAATCACAGGATATAAGGTTGAAGAACTGATTGGCCTCCCTTGCGAAAGCCTATTGCCCGATGGAGAAATCAACCGAATTGGCCCGCAAGAACAGCAGCATTCCTTCCGCCACCTCACCACTACCCTTCTTACCCGAAGCGGTCGGTCCAGGGAAGTGAGGCCCCATCTCGTTCCGGTCAAAGAGGGGCTTCGTGGTCTTCAGAAGGTGATCGGGCTCCTCGACATGACGAAAGAAATTGAATGGCAAAAACGCACCCACCAAGCCGAGCGGCTGGCAGCGGTGGGACGGCTTGCGGCAGGGCTGGCCCATGAGATTCGCAATCCGCTCAACGGCGCTCACCTTCACCTCATGGTGCTCGAACGCATCCTCAAAAGACATCTGTTCAGTGAAAAAGAGGCTGCCCTTGAGTCTCTTGAGACTGTGGTCCGCGAGATTCAGAGGCTTTCCGCTTTGGTTTCTGAATTTCTCGAATTCGCGCGACCCCGTCCCTTGTCGCTTAGGCCCATTGCCGTTTGCGAGCTTTGCCGGTACGCAGCGCACCTCCTTCAGCCAGATGCACAAAGGCACGGAGTGCAAATCAAGCTTGACCTTCCCCCTGCAACCTACGTGATCATGGCCGACCGCGACAAGCTGTGCCAAGTGCTCATCAATCTTGTGCGCAACTCCATTGAGGCCATCGCCGCTGAAGGAAGTGGTGGGCCAAAAGGGGAAGAACGCGGTCATGTCATCTTGCGGGCTCGCAGGCGTCCCCGTCACATCATGATTGAAGTCGAAGACAACGGTCCAGGCATTCCAGATCCAAATGCCCCGATTTTTGATGCATTCTATTCAACCAAGCCCAACGGAACAGGACTTGGTCTCCCAATTGCGCACCGAATCGTGCAAGATCACGGGGGAAGCCTGAGCTTTGAAAGCATCTCATCTCCCCATCCTCCGCATCAACGCCGCACCATCTTTCGAATCGAGCTGCCTTTGCCCCAAGAGCTTCAGGATCTTTCGGAAAATCCAGTGAATTCGCACCAATCCACTGAGGACGCAGCCAGAGAGGAGTCCCATGGGTAAACTTCACGAAATCTTCCCTTCTTCTCCTCCGGCCCCTCGAGCCCGTCTCCTTGTGGTCGATGACGAGCACAGCGCGTTGAGCGCTCTGCAGAAGCTCCTTGAGAGTGAAGGATATCGGGTTTGGTGCGCCTCAAACGGAGAGGAAGCGTTGCAGCATCTCGATGAAATCGCACCTGACCTTGTGATTACAGACCTAAAAATGCCAGGAATAAACGGAATTGAGCTTGTTGAAAAGGTCCGTTCAAAAAATCCCTCAATTCCTGTCATCGTGGTAACCGCCTTTGGAGACGTGCAGAGCGCTGTTTCTGCGATGCGCCGGGGGGCAGAAGACTACTTGTCAAAACCCATCGATTTCGACGCGCTCCTGGTCTCGATTGAAAGGGCACTCTTTCATCGGGACCTTCGGGCAGAGGCGGAACAACTGCGGCGTCAGATCCGCGAGCAAAAGGAAGAAGGGCTCTATGGCCTCGTCGGTTCAAGCCAGGCCATGCAAGAAATTTATCGAACCATTCGGCAAGTGGCTCCTTCCAAAGCCACGGTGCTGATCACAGGTGAAAGCGGAACAGGAAAAGGAGAAGCTGCCAAAGCCATCCACATGCTCAGCCCGCGTGCTTCACGTCCTTTTGTGACCCTGCAATGCTCAGTGCTTGCTGAAAGCCTTCTTGAAAGCGAGCTTTTTGGGCATGAAAAGGGAGCATTTACAGGCGCTGATCGACGTCGGATTGGGCGCTTTGAACAGGCCCATGAAGGCACACTTTTTCTCGACGAAATCGGAGAAATTCCCCCCTCTACCCAAGTCAAGCTGTTGCGCGTGCTTCAGGAAAAACGCTTTGAAAGGGTAGGCGGCAACGAAACCATCCAAGTCGACGTGCGGGTGATTGCAGCAACCAATCGAGACCTCGCAGAAGAAGTGAGAAAAGGAAGATTTCGCGAAGATCTCTACTATCGCTTGAATGTGATCCATATTGAGATGCCGCCTCTTCGGGCAAGGAAAAGTGATATTTTGATTCTCGCGGATCACTTCATTCGGCGTTTCGCAGAAGAAAACAGGAAACGCATTCTTGGCATGAGCGAAGAAGCACGTGCTCACTTGCTCTCATACGCATGGCCTGGAAACGTTCGTGAGCTTGAAAATGCAATCGAACGCGCAGTGGTGATGTGCCAAGGCCAAAGGATTGAGCTCAGCGACCTCCCCCCCTCGATTCGCGCCCAAAACAGCCACAGCGAGGTGCGCATCCCCGGATCTTCGATGGCTGAGATCGAACGATACGCGATTTTGCAAACACTCGAAGCATGCGGTGGCTCAACCAAAAAAGCTGCTGAAATCCTAGGAATCAGCGTCCGAACAATTCAGTATCGCCTCGCCGAGTATGGCCTGCGCAAGCGACGAGAGAACAATCGTGGAACTGAAAGTCACGAAGGAGGCTGAGTGTTAAGCCCTTGGTCAGCGCTCCTCAAGAGAAGCAGGATCAGGTAGAGCACTATTGGCTTGCACACGATATCGCTCAAGATCGTTCTTTAAGGCCAAAGCAGCAAACAAAATCAACACAAGGAGTCCCATGACCTGAGCCGCACTGCGCCAATGCCCGGGAATTGGTCGACGAATCAGCGCTTCAATCATGAGAAAAAGCAATTGCCCACCATCGAGAAGAGGCACTGGAAGGAGGTTGAGAACGCCGATATGGATTGAGACAATCGCCATAAGGACAAAGTAGTCCAGTGGCCCTGCCTCCACAGCAAGCTCAGTTTCCTGAAAGAGCAAAAGCGCTCCTCCGACGTCTCTAAGTGGCAACTCTCCTTCGAGGAGGTGCCAGAGCGAAAGCAAGGTCACTTGCACCAGATCCCAGGTTGTCCGGTAAGCTTCTCGGAATGCGTGAATAACCAAATGAGGATTGGGCAAAGGCGGAGGAGAGCTCATCGGCACCCAGTTGAACAAGCCAATCCGGTGACGGAGCTCATCCCGCGTAAGGCCCTGTCCCCCCTTGACCCATATCGCAGAGGAGAGTTCTTGTCCACCTCTGCGAAAACGAATCCGATGAACAAGGCCAGGCTTCTTTTCAAAAACAGCATACAACTCATCGAAGCTTTTGATCTCTTCACCATCGATATCGAGCAGTCGATCCCCAGGTCGAATGCCTGCCTGAGCCCCCAAAGAATTGGGAGCCACAAAGGCCACATAAAGGTCAGTGGCTTCGATACCTGCCCGAAGAAGCCCATCGCCCGGGCCGGCATCTGGAAGAAGCAAGGTCATGCGTGGTTCATAGAAAGCCACCTGCAACAAGCGAGCAATTCCCTCAAAAGGCTGGGGTCGAAAATAGGTGATTGGAATCGTTGAACCGCGATTGCGATTGAGCGCCATCTGCAAATCAGTGAACCGTTCGATGGGTTGACCGCCAACTGCCACAATCCGGTCAAAGGTACGCAGCTGGGCCAGCGCTGCTGGAGAGTGGGGTGAGGGAACACCAATGACTGCAGGGGGGCTTTGGGGAGAAATCCCAATCCGCCCCACTTCTTTCCGGACACCAAAAGGTTCTTCCACCAAAACCGAGTCTGTGAAAAGCGATATCTCGCTTCGGCGTTGCTGTCTTTCAACAGTGAGACGAATCCATTGGCGTGGCCTTGCTTCAATCCAACGAGTGAGCTCTTGGAAAGTGGAAATGGGCCGGCCATCAACTGCCAAAATCCGATCCCCGACCTCGAGTTGCCCAAAGGCGGGCATCCCTGGCATCACCCTGCCCACAACAGAAGGAGTCAGCTCTTGATCGCCCAAAAACACAAAAAATAAAAGAAGAAAAGGCAGCAAAAGATTCATAAGGGGGCCAGCCATGACGATGGCTGCCTGCTGCCAAAGTGCACGCCTCGAGAAACTGCCAGGATGCTCCTCCTCTCCATCGCCATGCTCCCCAAGAAGGCGGATATAACCGCCAAGGGGAATGAGCGACACCACATATTCTGTACGAGACAAGCGCACACCGATCAGGCGAGGCCCAATGCCTAGCGAAAAGCGAACAACTTCCACGCCAAACAGGCGAGCGCAAGCAAAATGACCCACCTCGTGGGTTACCACAAGGGCGCTTGCCAGTAGCACAAACCAGAGGAGCGTCATTCAGCCCCCAACCATATCAGCTTGCAGCGTTCGAGTCGTCCAACACTTCTAAGTCGAATTCTGTTTTCGCCAAGCCCCTCGCGCGCAAGCCAAAAGCCCAATACCCGAAGTGACATTCGACTCTCTGCAGCCAGCAAAGCCAACAGCAAGTGCTCCAAACCCATTGAAATTAGCTGCTTGCGATTTGAGCTGCCCGAAGATCGACTTGGCCTCTTCGATGGTTGTTTGCGGAAGGAGCAAAACCACTTCCCGACCAGCTTCCAAAAAAACGTGTGCACTTCGACAATGTGGCAAAGCACCATAAACCCAATCAATCAGCAAAGCGGACTCTGCGGCAGATACCTTCTCCCGCAGGACGATGGAAACACAACTCAAGTTTTGCTTAAATC
>JANWYL010000330.1 GCA_025056955.1 Sandaracinaceae bacterium
TGCGTTGTGGGTGCCGAGATGAATCAAGGCCAAATCCTTGGTCCAAATGGTGGCAATCCTGGTTGCGAGCGCGGGGAGGCTTGCTTGTGGGATGGTGTTCACGGTCCCAGCGATTCCCTTAACGGCGCTTGCCTCCCGGGCAACTACAACAGCGTTACCGAGTACAACGTCGGTGCCGCTTGCCAGCGGGACGAGGACTGCTACTCACCCTATGGCCTTGGGCGCTGCCTCTTCGGTGAGGATAACCGACTTGGCGATCGGGTAGGAAGTGGCATATGTGCAGTTATGGGCTGCGCCATCCTCAGAGATGGGCGGGTTGGGTTGCGTGTTGGTGATGGGGCTGTGCCAGCGATGGTGGACATTTGCCGTGGCTCCATGATGGGGAACAACGATATTTGCGTTGGCTTCACCGAGACGCTTTCCTTCTGTGTTTCTGGGTGCTCAAGCGCTGCGGATTGCCCGAGCGGGTATGCCTGCCCCAACTTGGGCAGTTCAACCCGCCCCTTGCGCATCTGCTGGCCACAGTGCTTTGTAGATTCTGACTGCCGCACAGGCACGCGCTGCATGAGCGAGCGAGGGGGATCTTGCAGAGGGCCAGAAGATGAGTGCTACTGTACGGATGCGATGCCACGGCCAGACGCGGGGGTGCGAGATGGGGGAGCTGATGGTGGTAGAGATGGGGGAGCCGACGGTGGGGTTGACGCTTCTGGCCCCGACGCAGGACCGGATGCAACGATGCCTGATGCTGGCGCGGATGCTCAAAGCCATTCAGACGCAACTGATGGAAGCATGCATGACGGTGGGTGAATTTTCGCTGGAAGGAGGTGAATGAGATGTACCTGCCGCTTAGACGCCGATCTCAAGACCGCAATCGCAAGCGCTCGAAGCGTTATCGTGCCCAACTCAAAGCAAAACATCGCCGCAGGGTGAATCGCTTGATTGGGCGTCGACTTTCAGCAAGAGGCTTCCCAAGGCGTGGGAAGTAGGTACATTGGAGCGGGGGAGGGAGCCTTGCCTGAGCCTCAGATCTTTGTGGTAAGCGACTCAACGGGAGAAACCGCCGAGCGGGTGGTGAGGGCAAGTTTGCTCCAGTTTCCTCACCACCGTGTGAAGGTCCGGGTGTTCACTCGCGTTCGAGACCGCAAAGCAGTGGAGGAGGTGCTCCGCAAGGCTTCTGAAGCGAGGGCAATGGTCGTTTTCACTTTGGTTTCGCCTGAGCTCCGTGAACGTTTCCACGAAATTGCGGCTCGTGAGAAGATCGAAACGGTTGATGTGATTGGCCAACTCATCCACAAAGTGGCGACTTACATTGATGCGGAGCCCATCAACCAGCCTTCTTCCGCAATGCCTCTCTCAGAGGAGTATTTCCGTCGCGTTGAAGCGATTGAGTTTGCTGTGAAAAGCGATGATGGTCGTGAGCCTCGCAACCTTCGCAAGGCCGATCTGGTGCTGGTTGGTGTCAGTCGGACGAGCAAGACCCCCCTTTCGACCTATTTGGCTGGCCGTGGCCTCAAGGTGGCAAACGTGCCGATTGTCTTGGGAGTGCCAATTCTTCCTGAGCTCGAGGAAGTGCCTCCCGAAAAAGTGATTGGTTTAACCATTGGATTGGATCAACTCGTAGAGATCCGTCGCGCTCGTCTTGCCCAGCTTGGCATGCCTGTTGACTCCACCTACGGGTTGAGAGAGCACGTTCGCGCAGAGCTTGAATACGCCGAGTCAATTTTTGCAAGCCACCGCGGCTGGGTTGTGATTGATGTGACGGGGCGGGCGATCGAAGAGACAGCAGCGATGATTCTTGAGACCCTTAAGGAGCGCGAAGAGAGGCAAGTTGCGGCATCTGGGTGAGCTCCCTTACGTCATTGCCTTGCGCAGGATGGGGCTCACCGACGCTCCTATGCTTTTCTTCTGCCTCAAAAACACAATCGATGATTTTTAATTGCCCCTGAGGGGGGGGGTGCTTTTCTTGATGCTTTGCTTTCCAAGCCTTGTAAGCACCCCAGCCAATAAGGGCCGGGGCCGCCACTGTGCAGAGCTGGCAACCCACTCCAAGGGCAGCGATTGCTGCAATGTCAACGAGGCCGAGCGCAAGCCCCGAAAGCATCATTCGCTTTGCCTCCGCCTTCTCCTCCTCAATGCTGGGAGTTGTTGTCTTGTTCCCACTCAT
>JANWYL010000331.1 GCA_025056955.1 Sandaracinaceae bacterium
GTTACTTTTGCTCCAGCCTCCTCGAGTTTTTTCTTCATTTCTTCTGCCTCTGCCTTGGAAACACCCTCCTTGATTACCTTTGGGGCAGAATCAACGAGGGCTTTCGCATCGGCCAAGCCGAGACCCGTTAATTCTCGCACCACCTTGATGACATTCACTTTCTTGTCCCCCGCACTTGTCAGCTCAACAGCAAACTCTGTCTGCTCTGCCTTTTGTTCTTGTGCTGGCTGGGCTGGGGCAGCAGCTCCAGCAACAGCAACTGCTGGGGGAGCAGCCTTGACACCCCACTTTTCCTCCAGCGCCTTAATAAGGCCCGCAATTTCCATAACTGTCCACGATGACAATTCCTCCACGATTTGCTCTCGTGTCATGTTTGCCATAGGAACCTCATATCGATTATCCTTTTTCTGCAAGCTGCCTACGCCTTGCTTCTAGAACGTATAGAAGATGCTGCATAGGAGCTTGAACTTGGGCTAAGAATTGTTGTATCGGGGCTTGAAGAGTGGCAAGGAAAGTGGCCCGCAACTCTTCTTTGCCTGGCAAGGTGGCAAGTTCTTTCTCAACAGAATCAGGAGACAGGACGGATCCCTCAAGAATGGCGCCCTTGATCACCAATCGCTCATTCTCTTTGCGAAAATCACGAACGACCTTGGCTGCAGCTGAAGGATCCTCAAAGGAAAAAGCAACTCCCGTTTCCCCTTTTAACAATCCTGATATCGCATTGATGTTTATTTTACCAGTTCGCTCTAGAGCTTTTAAAAAGAGGGTGTTTTTGACCACTTGATAACTGACACCTGCCGCTCGAAAGCGTTTGCGCAATTCGTATTCTTGTGAAGCCCTGAGCCCAGCAAAACCAACCAGCACGCAGCTTGAAGATCGCTGAATCAAAGAAGTGAGCTGTTCAACCCGCTGAACCTTCTCTTTCGAATATTTCTTTTGTTGCACTTCCATCACTCATGCCTCCGCATTCCAGTCAACGCTCGAGGGATCCACTTTCACCCCGTAACCCATTGTTGTGCTCAAAGTGATGCTTCGAAGATAGGTACCTTTGGCACTTGGCGGCTTTGCTTTCACAAGCGCGGCAATAAAAACCTTCACATTTTTTTCAATGTGTTCAGTGCTAAACGACTTGCGACCAACAGGAGCGTGAACGACGCCTCCTCTATCAACTCTAAATTCAACTTTTCCAGCCTTCGCATCAGCAATCGCTTTTTGTACGTCAAAAGTAACGGTCCCTGTCTTTGGGTTTGGCATGAGCCCCCGAGGCCCAAGGATCCTTCCCAGTCGGCCAACAATTCCCATCATGTCAGGAGTTGCAATCACTGTTTCAAAGTCCATCCAACCGCTCTGGATTTTGGCGACCAAATCTTCTCCACCAACGAAATCAGCTCCCGCCGCTTGGGCCTCAACAGCTTTTTCTCCTTTGGCAAATACAAGCACACGCACAGTTTTACCAAGACCATGCGGCAGCACCACGGCACCTCTCACAATTTGATCTGACATTTTTGGATTGACCCCCAAGCGAACAGCAATGTCTACGCTCTCATCAAAGCGAGCAAAACTGGCTTTTTTGACCAATTCACAAGCTTCCTTAAGCGAATAACGCTTGAGCCGATCCACAGCTTGAATTGCCTCTCCTCTGCGCCTGCCTGGTTTCATTGTTTCCTCCACATGTGGCCGTCATTGATCCATGATCACGTCCACTCCCATTGACCGGCAGGTGCCGGCCAACATCCTCGCGCAAGCCTCGAGGCTGGAAGCGTTGGTATCAGGCAATTTTTCTGCTGCCAGCTTGAGCAATTGCTTCCACGTGATCTTTCCGACTTTGTCCTTGTTTGGACGAGCAGAACCGCTTCCCGGCTTTTTTCCAATCTTGAGCCCCAGTTCACGTTTGATAAGAACAGAATTGGGAGGGCTTTTGGTGACAAACGTAAACGAACGGTCAGAATAAACGGTCACCACAACCGGAACAATCAACCCTTCCTGCTTCTGCGTGCGGGCATTAAACTCCTTGCAAAAGGCCATGATGTTCAC
>JANWYL010000332.1 GCA_025056955.1 Sandaracinaceae bacterium
TGTTCCACCAGGCTCCGGTATGCTTGCGCCGTGAAACCTCAACTTGCTGGTGCTTTCTTTGTGGCCTTTGTTTTTTTGCCAAGGCTCGCCCATGCCCAAGGCTTGGTTGAGCACCCAGCCATTGAACAGAGGATGCCCTCTGCCCCCGCTGTCAAAGAGCCCGAGGAGCTCGATCCCGAAATTCCTTTTTATTCATCCTCAAATCGGGAAGAAGCCGCTTTTCGGGCGCTCTCGGAAAGCCAATCGCAAGACAGGCATTTACCAGTTGGCTTTTGGTGCTTTGTGGGGGTGGGCGTTCCCCTTGAGAGCTCCTACGCGCAGAGGCTTGAAACCCTTGGCCATGGAGATGGCCTTCCGGTCTACACCTTGGACATGGCCTTGTCCCATGCCATTTTCTCATGGCTCCACCTTGGTGCCCGCTTTGACGCCCGAATGCGTTTTTGGATGCGGACCGAGCGGCAGCTGATTGGTGTTCAGCTTTTTGCCTTGCTCCCTGCCCTTTGGTTTCGTTTTGCTTTTGGTGGCATCTTCGAAATTGGAGGGTCTGTGGGAGGAGGAGGGGGAGCTGGAAACGTGTGGAGCCAGTTGATGTCGACGTGGGCTTTTGTCCCTCGCATCAGTGCGAATTTGCATGTGGGAATGCGGCTGGGCGAGGGGGTCCGTGTTTTTCTGAGGGCAGGAGGTGATGTGGCGATCTGGGGGGGCTTGGATGCAGCTGGCAGTGAGGTGGATGTGGGAGGCCTTTCGATTGCTTTTGGCATGGAGGTTCGCGGATGAGAAGGCTCATCGAGGCCCTCCTGATTGGCATCGTGGTTTGGAACATCGGATGCCCCTCGCTCGAACGGCAACACAAGTACATTTGGTTTGAAGATTTCGAGCGGGCAGAGTGCAAGCCCCCGGGTTGCCCCTTGCAGCGCCTTGGAGGCAGTCAAGAGAGCGTGTTCATTGCACCGATCGTTGCAGGCGATAGCGGCCTTGTCATGCGTGGAGACGGGGTCCTGGTCCGCGTGAACATTGGGGTCGATGTGTTTGCTTCTCCTCTAGATGTGGCCTTTGATGTGGTGGCCCGTTGCGATTTGAACAATGCCTTATTGATTCAGGTCGAAATCATCAACCAAAACAATGCCTTTGAAATCAAAACCCTTCAGTCGCTTCCCATTCTCCTTAGTTGGAATGAGCCACGCCCTCAAGCCATCCGTCTTTCCCCTTCTTTCGACCCGGGCCTTTTCGTTCACAGGCTTGAGTCGATGTTTATCTCCAAAACGGGAGAAGGACAATGTGAAATCGCATTTGTTGGGGTCGCCCGCCTCAGCGTTTTCTAATTCCACCCCCACCTCGATTTCACTTTTGCTCGTCTTCGGCCAATTTGCGGTAGATGGTTCGCGCCGAAATGCCAAGAAGCTGTGCGGCAAGCTGCTTGTCCCCTCGCGTGTGTTCAAGGGTGGCTTTGATGACGCGGCGTTCGATTTCATCGAGGGGAGTGCCAATCGAAAAAACAAGCTGATTGGAGCGCTGCTCTGCCCCTGCGATGGCAGACGGAAGATCCTCGACCCGAAGTTCTGAGGAAGAGCCAAGCACCACAGCCCGCTCAATTACGTTTTCGAGTTCCCGCACATTTCCGGGCCAGTGATAGCTCATCAGCTTTTTCATGGCTTCAGGAGTCACTCGCAGCCGGGGCTTCGCGTTTTTTCGACAATAAAGGTCGAGGAAATACTCCACAAGCAAAGGGATGTCGTCGGTACGGGAGCGCAAGGGGGGACTTGTGATGGTGATCACGTTTAAGCGATAGTAGAGGTCCTCACGAAAGCGCCCCTCGCTCACAAGCTGGGCAAGATCCTTGTTCGTTGCTGCCACGAGGCGAAAATCGGCCTGCCGTGTGCGGCCACCAAGAGGCTCGTAAGTGCCCTCTTGGATGACACGGAGGAGCTTGACCTGAACCCCAAGCGATAGCTCACCGACTTCGTCAAGAAAGAGGGTT
>JANWYL010000333.1 GCA_025056955.1 Sandaracinaceae bacterium
TTCGAGCTGGGAAGTGAAGCGGTGAAGGCAGTGCCAGGCCGTTTCATCGAGGGTGGGTGGAAGCTTATCGAGGGAGGGGCGATACGCATTCCCTTTGCGTTGACTGGTTGAGGGAGGTGTCAAGCTGAGTTAAGGTTGACAAGCGTGGATTGCTTTGGGCAGATGGCGCGGAGGAGTCGGCTGTTGGCATTTTGTGCTGGTTTGGTTTTCGGAGGTGAGGCGTGTCTCATAGATAGGGGCCCTCTTCCCCTTCTTTCGGAGGAAAAGGGGGTGGATGCAGGGGTGGATGCTGCGCCTGAGATGGATATTGGAATGGTGGATGTGGTTTTGAGGGATGAAATGGTTGATGGGGAGGGGCAGAAGGGGGATGCGGCATTCAAAGACAGTGCGCTTGATATTGTTGACGTGGGTTTTTCCTTTGTGGACGGAGGAGATGCTGTTCCTTTGGACTCAGCGCGAGCTGAAGCCTCTCATGACTCGCTGGCTGATGCTTTTCGAGGAGATGCACGCTTCGATGACTCGATGCCTCAGGATGCCGGGGGGCTGCTACGGGATGCCGTGGCTTTGCCTGATGCAGCTTGTGGGAATGCGGGGCAGCAGTGTTGTGATGGCGGGGCATGTGTCGGTGGTTTGGTGTGCAGGTGGCTGCCGGGGAGACCAGATGAGCCAGGGATGCAGGTGTGTGTGCCATGTGGTGCCAGGAGGCAGCCATGTTGCAATTCCCCACCGTGGTGTATGCCTGAGCTTACCTGCCAGTTTGGGGTTTGCGGGTAATAGTGAAAGGTGCCCCTTCGTCGGAAGTTGCGATCAGCTTGCAGATACGCTTTCTTCTGCGCGAAGGGCTTCTTCGTAGGCTTCTTGGGAGTAGTACTTGTTCCAATCTCCACGCACAATGGCATCGGCTTCAAGGTTGCGGACGAGGTGCTCGATGATTTCATAGCGCATGCTTAGGCTGAAAAAATCGTGTTCTTCCACTGGACCGAGCTGATCAAGAAGCTGCGCGAGCAGTTCTTTTTCGGCAGGTTTGACGCCGATGTTCCCATACCATTCTGGAAGAGGGGTGCCTGCGATGACTTCGCGCACCATGCCCACAGGGAAAAAATAGAGGAAAACGTGCTCCATCTCGAGACGCCACTCTCCGGGGTGCTCTGAACTGATGCACCACCTGCCTTGGCCCATGGCATGCCGCACGACTTCGCCAAAGTAGGCCCCTGCACAGCGACTGACGAGGTCGAGAATGGGTTCGACTTGGGTGGAACGCACCAACTTGAGAAGGTAGTGGTCAAGGATGGGCAGGGTTTCTGGGCTGCGGTCGAGCTCAATTCCCAATGCGCGGTGCACGTATTCGATGCAAGCGCGTTCGAGTTCCTGAATGGGTGGTGGAGGGGGAGCAAGCATGTGATACTCCTTGAACGCTTGGTCTGCCTCAGCAAGCGAAGGGAAAGGTCCTTTCGGAAGGCATTGCTAAGATGTTAGCGCAATAGGTGGAGGTGTGATGGCAGGTGATGTGAAAGAACCGATTTTCGAGGGCAAGGCGGGCCGCACGCGGCAGGAAAAGTTGCATTTTAGGGATGCAGCTGGGCTTCCGCGGATAATCACAGTGACGCGGGTGGTCAACCTGCTGACAGATCCGCATCTCGAGGCGCCTCTTTTGATGGGGACCTTGCACCGCCTTGAGGGGGCTGAGGGGTTGGCAATTCCTTTGGTTGTTCACGATCCAGAGCGACGGCGGGTTGCCATCGTTTTACCTGAGGCCTTGAGATACCTGGAGATCCATGAGCGCATTCGATGGCTCTCTCAGTTGGTGCAAGAAGAGGGTTTTGTTCCTCGCTATGTCCAAGAGCCTAAGGTGGTGGTTGGTTTGGCTGAATTACAGAGATGGTTTGAAGAGCCTCCAGAAAGCCGTGTTCAAGAAAAAGAAGAGGAGCTTCGGCGACTCGAGCAA
>JANWYL010000334.1 GCA_025056955.1 Sandaracinaceae bacterium
GGATTGGGGAAAGAACGAGGGGCCCATTCCGTTGGGCGGTGATATTGATTTCAAATCGAGAGGGTGCATGGCCCTTGGCCTCGGCTTCGAGGACGTAGATCGCTGGCCTAAGGCCTCGGACACGCGCCACCCCGCTGGAATCGCTTCGAGACTCGATCGAGCAAGGGGGGGGAGCCTTGCAGGTCCACAAAAGGCGGGCCCCTGCGATGGGCTCTCCACTGCGTTCGGACTCGATCCGGACTTCTGCGGAAAGGGCAGGAGAAAGCTCAATGCTTTGGTTTTGGGCACAAGGCCCGATGAAGCGCCCACTTGGAGCAAAAACGGGGTGTGATACCCGCACCCACAAAGGAAGGGCAGGAAGCCCATCAAAGAGGACATTTCCTTTTGAGTCAGTCCTGGCGGATTTGGAAAAAGAGGGCATTTCAGGGCACTCGAGCTCCACCAAGGCCCCTTCGATGGGTTGGCGATGGCTTTCATCAACCACCAAAAGCTTGGTGCTCGGGCAGAGCCTTGGAAGGGTGAGGGCGATGGTTTGCTCCTCGCCTGGTGCGAGGGTGATCCATCGTTCAAAGGCCGAGTGTTTTTGGGGATCATCGGGCCAAACCAGCACATCGATCAGGCCTCCAAGTTCGACGAACTCAAAAAAGCCATCGCTGCGGTTTTCTTTGCCAAGAAGCAATCTTCCTTTGCGATCGCGGATCTCGATTTTGGCCCGCACGGGACGGCCCTCATGGTCCCTGATCCAGCCTTTGAGACGGGCTTGTTCGGGGAGGGAGACCGTGATGGTTTTGCGATCGCCACTTTTGAGGCTTATGGGAGGGCTTTCATAGGGGCCATGCCCTGGCGCATGGGCCTCAAGCACGTAGCTTCCAGGAGCGAGGTTTTCAAAGACAAAGCGCCCAAAGCCTTCGCTTGAGGCTTCGATGATGGGAGAAGGGCTTCGGAGGGCTTCATGGGGTTCAGGGCTTCCATGGGGAATCGGAGGGACCCTTTCGGTCACGCCGAGATTCCAGGGGTTCAAAAAAGGCTCAGGGGGTTGGCTTTCAAGAGAAAGGGGAATCAGGCGCAGGTTCGCACCGCGAAGAAGGTGGCCCTTGGCATCTCTGACTTCGCCTTCAAGGTGGGAGCCTGGCTCAAGCCAAATCAGGCAAGGGCGTTCGGTGCTGCAGTGGCCACTAAAAGGAGCCATCCCCTTTGCCAGCACCTCCACGCGCACCCCTGTTGATGAAAGCAAGGGGCCGAGCTCAAAATGCCCGCCCGAATCGGTGAAGGCAGAGATGGTTTCCACCCCTTCGCCAGAAGCCCGGACCTCTGCGCCGCTGAGTGCTGCACCCTGAACGGTGCGCACCCACCCCCGGAGCCAAGCCCCTTTTTTGAGCTCGAGGCGGACAAAAGCGACATCGCCTGCCTTGAGCACAAGGCCCCGCCGCATCGCAACACCCCACTCGTTTTCTGCCCGCAAGTCATAGACACCCGCGGGAATGGCATCGAAGCCAAAGCGCCCGGCCACATCGCTCTGGGTCAAGCGAGGGGGCCAGATCCCAGAGCCCCAAAGCGCGACTTTGGCTTGGTGCGCTTCACCTTCCAGCCCACGCACTTCACCGAAAATGGTTCCGGCCTGAAGCAGGGTTGCCACGATTTCTTGGGATGGGATGCGGATGGCGCGCACCCATGGCGAATAACCTTTTGCACGGATGCGGATCACCCAATTCCCCTCCGGAACACCTTCGAACACAACCAAGCCATTCCCTATTGGCCGAGAATCCAACACCTTGCCATCGTCGCTTTCGATGGCCGCGATTCCCTGGGGCTTCGTGCCATCACCCATCGAAGCGAATGGCTCAACCCGGAGGTGAAGCCGATGAGGGGAAGAGGAGTGTTCAGAAGGTGAGAGGGAGCCAAGGGCCTCTGCTTCAAG
>JANWYL010000335.1 GCA_025056955.1 Sandaracinaceae bacterium
CTGGCGTTCGCACTCCTGATGCGACGCAAAGCAAGCCCAGATGACAAATCGAAGTGCCTGCTTTCTCTCCACGCCCGATCGCTTGATAATGCGCGTGGCAGCGCTCAAAGCCCTTTTTTGAAAAAAGCGAAACGCGACACACTTCGGACGAAGCGGCGATCACCCCTCCTCGGCGATGGGGAAGAGGCCCTTCTTCTGAGACGAGGAATAAATCAATGCCTATGCTTTCTTTGAGCCATGCCCGCCCCAGGCGCACGCTGTCCAAGCGCTCGATTTGCTCAAGCGTTGCGATTTCGACCACATTCTGAATCTGCAGCGTTTCGCGCCCACCACAAGGGGGAAAGCGCCTACTCAACTGGCTTGAATATGCGATTCCACCTGATGCGCTTGTCGCTTGACCAATAGATGAGAAGCGCCCGGCCCTTGATGCGGGAAAATGGAATCATTCCAACTGCTGGGTTTCGAGAATCGTTTGAGCGGTCTCTGTGGTCTCCAAGCACGAAGACGTGGTTTGGAGGCACTTCCCTCTCTGCATAAAAATCAGGCATTTCAATCGCGCTTGTGCTCGTTCGATACATTCGGTTGTTGATTGACTCTTCGTACCACACACAAAAAGCCGGATCCTCGGAGCTTTCCTCCCGATTGCAGGGGCCAAGTTGCCTTGTCCGCAACGGGACTCCGTTGCGATACACGATGTCGTCACGAATTTCAATGCGATCCCCCGGAACACCTATCACACGCTTGACGATGTCAAGGTTATCTGCGGGGCTCCGAACAATCACCACGTCTCCAGGAAATGGCGACCCCCATGTGATAATCGCCTCGTTCATAAAGGGCAAAAAGAGACCGTAAGTGTATTTTGCAACAATCACCCGGTCACCGTTTAGAAAAGTCGGCTCCATCGAGGGGCCCTCGATTTCGAAGGCCTCAAAGACCGCAATTCGGATGGCAAATGCAATCAAGAAAGCGACAAGAATGGTCCTTAGGCTTGAACCTTCACTTGCTTGCTCGCCTTGACTCGAGGATCGGCTTTCTGTTGATGGTGAAGACTCCAAGGCACATCCTGAACCGCGATGGTGTTGGCGAAGCTCCGACTCTTTCACACCAACACCTGAGAGGGAAGAAACAAAGATCGATTGATGAAGCTCAAAGCAACTCCTCGCAACCCTCCTTCCTTATGCCCCATTCCAAGCTCTGCAATCGACACGGGCGAAGTTCCTGAAGCATGCTTTAAGGACATCGTCAACAAAAGTCCAGGCATGAGAACAACCAACAATATGCAGGGAGTCTTTGAATGGTCAAGCACACAAAAAAAGCTCTCAATTCCCTTTCATCTTGGCTTTAATTTTGGCGAGGTTTGAAATGAACAAAAGCTTGGCCCAAACGTCGCATAGCATGTAGCTGTCTCACTCGGTGAAGCCATGCACGGGAAAAAAAAGTCCATGCATCCTGTTTTATTGAGTGGTTTGGCCCTCTTGGGTCAGGCCTGCATCAAGAGCTACTCTCAACCCAAGCCAGATGAACCACATGCCCGTGTGCACGTAAGGGTGGTGCACCACGCAGTGCTTGGTCCCCAGCTGGATGAGCTTGTGACAATCAACGGAGAAGCACTCACCCTCAATCAAGTGGGGCCTGGGACAAAGCAAACGACAGTACGCGTCCGCCCTGAAGCCACACGTTACGGCTTTGAGACAGAGTATTTCCACACGGTAGTTACCCAAGAGTGGCAGACATACAACGACATCGAGCGCTACCAATGCGGATATAACCCCCGCACAGGCCCAGTTTGGTGCACCCGCACTGTGCCTCGACAAAGGCTTGCCACAGTTGAGCGTCGCGTCTCCGATGGAGGCTGCTCAACAGTGCTCGACCAGCAGCCTCTT
>JANWYL010000336.1 GCA_025056955.1 Sandaracinaceae bacterium
TACCTCAAACAAGCTGAGCGCAGACGCGCTTATGAGGAGGTGCTTTCTTCGAGTGAGCTTGAAATGGCAGAAATCCTCAATTTGTCACCCTCACCTTCCCCCTCTCCCCTCGCATCCATGCGCGAGCAAATATCGAAAACGCTTCGCAAGCGGATCGATGGCTCCAAACATTCTCCTTCCATGCCACCTCCCCCTCCGCCATCGACCATGGAAGCCGCCCCTGATCGCTCCTCTGTCCTCCGCCAACTCGTCCAGTCACTCATCACCACTTCCGAGCAGCTTGGCGGCCTTGACCAAGCCGAGCGTTTGCTTCTTCAAGCCAAGCGCCTCCGCGCCAAGGGCGAACGCGCCAAGGCCCTGGCCGCCTTTCGAGCGCTTTTGGCCCTGCGGCCCGAGGACCCCTCAATTCAGGCCGAAGTCCAAGCCCTCGAGCACGAACTCGGCCTGGAGCTTTGTCAGATCTTCCGCGAACAAGCCATCTATGAGGAAAAACAGGAAAAATGGGAAGCAGCCGCCCGTTCATGGCTTCAGGCGATCGACGCATTTCGCGACGACCCTCAAGCCCTCTGGCAGAGCGCCAACGCCCTGATTGAGGCTGGAATTGAGCTCCCCCTCGCCAAAGAACTTGCAGAACGAGCCTTTGAGCTCGCCCCCCAAGATCCCCGGGTCCTTCGCACCTTGGCCAGGGTTCACTTGCGCAGCGGTGAAATTTCAAAAGCCGAATCTTTGCTTCTTCAGGCCTTCCGCCTCGACCCATCCGATCTTCTCACCCATCAGTTGCTTCACAAGCTAAGGAGTTGAACATGACCCGACACTTTCTCACCCTCCTCGATCTCAGCACTGGTGAACTGGATTGGATTTTAAAGCGGGCTTCGGTGCTCAAAGCGTTCCGGCGCAAAGGAGAGCCACATGAACGCTCACTGCTCGGCAAAAGCATCGCCATTTTGCTTGAGAAAGTCTCAACACGCACCCGGCTCTCCTTTGAGATTGCAGCCTTTGAACTGGGTGCATATCCAGTGGTTCTTATCGGCCGCGATACCCAACTTGCACGGGGAGAGCCTGTGGAAGACACGGCCAGAATGCTCAATGCCTACGTTCACCTCGTGGTTTACCGAACCTTTGGCCATGACCGGCTCAAAGCGCTTGCCCAATACTCCAGTATCCCTGTGGTCAATGGCCTTTCAGACACCCACCACCCCTGCCAGCTCCTTGCCGATCTGCTGACGATTGGCGAATGCTTCCAAAGAAAAGGTGCTGAGCTCAACGGAATCCGCGTGGCATGGGTGGGTGATGGAAACAATGTCGCACACTCATGGATTGAAGCTGCCGTGCTTACAGGAATTGAGCTCACCTTGGCTTGCCCAGTTGGGTATGGGCCCAATCCAAGCATTCTCAACCATGCCCTGTCCAAAGGCGCCCGCGTTCAACTCACAGAAAACCCCCTCCTTGCTATAAAAGGCGCCCATGTGGTCGTTACTGATGTGTGGGCAAGCATGGGGCAGGAGGAAGAAGAATTTCACAGGAAAGCCGCTTTTAAGGGATTTACAGTCGACCAAAACCTCATGTCCCTTGCCGCCCCAAATGCCATCTTCCTCCATTGCCTCCCCGCTCACCGAGGAGAAGAAGTGACAAGCGAAGTGATTGATGGACCTCAAAGCCGGGTGTGGGAAGAAGCAGAAAACCGGCTTCATACACAAAAAGCCATCCTCGAGTGGCTCCTTCTTGGGCCACATGAATGATCAAAAGGGCTATTTACTCGCTTTCACCTTCTTTTTCACCCTCTTCAGCCAAAAGAACGGTACAGTGCTTTTTGCCATTTTGCTCTAAGCGCTCAC
>JANWYL010000337.1 GCA_025056955.1 Sandaracinaceae bacterium
GGTTGCGATGAGAAGCGGGCAAGGGGAGTACGTGGTTGGCTTTTATCGTTGGCCAAGAGGTTCGCGAGGGCCATTTGGTCTAGAGGGCACCACCTATGTGAGATTTGCCGAAGTGACAACACTGTTGAACCAGGCAGGCTATTCCTTTGATCTAAATTACGATCCTTTTGAAGGACGCCTCAGGCGACAAGGCGGCGAGGCCAAACATCAGGTTCGCTTGGAGCGAGGCAAATGCTATGCAGCGGTGGTAGCGGGGGGAGGAACCCTGAAAGGCATTCAGGGCCAGTTGGTATCGGCAGATGGGGTATTGGGTCGAACGAGTTCAGCTGGGGGCCCTGTGCTGAGTTTGCACGTATGTTCAGAGCGGGACCAGCAAGCTGAGTTGATTATTCGATCGCTCAGAGGAGAAGGACCATACGTGGCTCAGTTGTTTGTGCGTAGAGGCGGAGAAGAAGAACAATTGAGCAGGGCGAGGTGATGAGTGGCTGATGTGCGGCTGTGCGCCATTGTGCCAACATTTGATAATCCACTTACCATTCGGCAGACTGTGAAAGCTGTGCGGAATTATGTGGAGCACGTTATCGTCGTGGATGACGGAAGTGGCGAAGATGCAGCTCAGATTGTTCGGTCGCTGGCTGGCATGGGTGTCATTCAGCTGATCCGCCATCCCACCAACTGTGGTAAGGGAGCAGCGGTGAAAACTGGATTGAAGGCTGCTCATTTTCTGGGATTCACGCACGCGTTACAGATCGATGCAGATGGACAACACCACTTTGAGGATATACCGAAGTTTATTGAATTGGCGCACTTATATCCCACTTGCTGTATTGTTGCCCAACCCATATTTGATGCCAGCGCTCCCTTTCACCGGCGTGCTTTCCGGTGGCTGACTCGCTTTTGGGTGTGCATCGAAGTGGGGGACGATAGAATTGGGGATCCGATGTGTGGATTCAGAGTGTATCCGGTCGAAGCTGCTCTGCGAACAGGTGCTTTTTCAAACCGCATGGAGTTTGATATTGAGGTGGCTGTAAGATTGGCTTGGGCGGGCATGCGCTTTGTCCATGTGCCGAGTCCAGTGAGGTACCTCAAACCAGAAGAGGGAGGCGTATCTCATTGGCGCGTTTTTAGGGACACTTGGCTGTTGAGCAAGATGCACACGCGCCTTATGATCGAAAAAGTATCAGGTTGGCTGAAAAGGTTTACAATGGAATAGCTTTATGCCCTCACAGCAGATTGTGCCTCGAACCCAAAGAGAGGGGGGGCGCTTGCTTTCAGTGAAATGGACGCAATTCAAAGAAAGAGGAACGACCTTTGGAATCAAACTTCTGGTTTTTCTGGCCAGAGTTGCGGGAAGGAGAGTGGCTCGTAAAGTTGTTTCTTTGATTGCACTGTACTATGCCCTTTTCTATCCATCATTAAGAAAATGCATCTACAAATTTTATAATCACCTCGGAGAGAAAGGCACTTTCTTAAAAGCTTACTTGCACATAAATAGATTCTGCCAGTGCTTGTTGGACTCATTTTTCATGGTATCTGGAATGACCCACTATTTTTCTGTTGAAAGACATGGGAACCACCATTTGCTTGAACTTAAAGAAAAGAAAAAAGGAGCCATTTTGCTGAGCGCACACGTTGGCTCTTTTTATGCCTTGAGAATGCTAACTCAGCAGGAAGAGTTGCCGGTCCGCGCAATTGCCTATACAAAGAACGCGAGGAAAATTAATCAAGTGCTGTCCGAAATCGATCCATCGACTCAAAATGAGATCATAGAAATCGAAGAAGAAACAGCAAATTTTGCGCTTCGCATTCGAGACCTTGTTGAGGATG
>JANWYL010000338.1 GCA_025056955.1 Sandaracinaceae bacterium
AACCAGCAACGCCTGAGCGTTACGGCATGGGAGGGTCCAATCGAAGGTCCTGCCCTTAGACGCCAAGCCCGCCTTGTGGATCGCGTTCTTGTGCTTGTGGTTTCTGGCACAATCGGCCCCCGCCAGGTGAGCCAAATCCGCCAGCGGCTCGGAAGAGGCGGGGGAATTGGCTTTGTTGTGCTTGGGCTTCACCCCGAGCTCACTTCTTTGCCTGATCGGTGTGGGCCAGTTGAGGAATTTTGGTCGAGCACTCGGCAAGCGTTTAGCGAAGAGTAAAAAGACTCAGATGCCAACCAAGCGGGTGCTTGCGATTGCTTCAGGCGGAGGGCACTGGATTGAGCTCATGCAGCTCAAGCCTGCTCTTGAAGGGCATGAGGTGGTGTGGTGCACGGTGGATCGCGCCTATCAAGCCCACGTGGCTGGAGCACCCTTTTATGTGGTAAGCGACGCCACCCGCTGGGACCGCTTGCGCCTTTTGCGCTCCTTGTTTGAAGTCGCCTGCGTGGTTTGGAAGGTCCGTCCGGACGTGGTGCTCTCAACTGGCGCCTTGCCTGGTTGGTTTGGAATTGTTTTTGGGAAAATCATGGGCGCCAAAACCATTTGGCTCGATAGCCTTGCCAATGCCGAGCGCCTCTCGATGGCAGGTGCATGGGCAAGGCCTTTTGCCGACCTTTGGCTTACCCAAAGCCCAAGCGTTGCCCGTCCCTCCGGCCCACACTACTTTGGCACGGTGATTGGATGAGCCGAATTTTTGTCACTGTTGGCGCCCAAATGCCTTTTGATCGATTGGTCCACGCTGTCGATCGCTGGGCCAGAAGCGAGGGCATAGGCAATGATGTTTTGGCTCAGATCGGAAATTCGGCACACCCTCCCCATCACATTCGTTGGGTGCGCTTTCTTTCTCCCTCGGAATTCGATCGGGCCTACGATCAGGCAGAGCTAATCGTCGCACACGCTGGCACTGGCTCTCTTCTCTGTGCGATCGAACGCGGCACACCCATTGTCGTCATGCCGCGCCAAGCGAAGCTTCGTGAAACCCGAAACGACCATCAGCTTGCAACCTGCAAAGCTTTTGCCGCATTTCCCAACGTATTTATTGCTTGGAATGAGGAGGAATTGCCCTCAGTGCTCGCACGAGCGATGCATGTGCCCAAGCGTCCTCACCTGCTCAAGGCTTCCCCCACCTTGATCGCAGCGATTCGCCACTTTATCGATTCGGATTGACATTGAAGCCCCCTCCATCAAAGCTGAAGCTTCGTGCGGGTTTTGGTTACTGGCGGAGCAGGCTTTATCGGAAGCCTTATCGTGGATGCCTTGCTTAAAGAAGGACACGAAGTAAGGGTGATTGACGACCTTTCAACTGGGCGAAGGGAAAACCTCAATCCTTTGGCGCACTTCATCGAGCTTGACATTCGCAACGAAGAGGGAGTGGCGGAAGTCATGTCCCAAGGGCGTTTTGATGCCGTGTGCCACCAGGCCGCACAAACGAGCGTGGCGGTGAGCATGCGAGAGCCCTTGCGCGATGCTTCGATCAATGTGATGGGAACCCTCGTTCTTCTTGAAGCCTGCGTGCGCTTTGGGGTCAAGCGCTTCGTTTTCGCTTCAACGGGGGGAGCCATCTACGGCGAGGTGCCAGAACCCGAGATCGCAAGGCCAGGTCGGAAAGAAAAACCGATTTCTCCCTACGCCTGTAGCAAACTTGCAGGAGAAGTTTACGTTCAGTGCTACGCCCGAGAGCACAGTCTTCAAACAACGATTTTGCGCTACGCAAACGTCTATGGCCCCCGCCAAGACCCCCATGGAGAG
>JANWYL010000339.1 GCA_025056955.1 Sandaracinaceae bacterium
AGCAAAGGTGAGTGCGGCCAGTTGGATTGAGTCTTGGTGTCGGCACTTGGTGATGGGAATGGTGAAATGCCATGAGCATGAAAAGGAGAGGCAGCCGGTGGAGGTGAAAATTGGTTGATGCGGTGGGCAGAAGCGGCTTTTTGTGGGTTGTGATCATCCTTTGGTGAAAGGTGGGTTTTGGTGATTGTGCAGTAGGTGTAGAGCTTAGCGAGAAGGTTGAAGCACATTGAGATTTGGCTCTGAGTTGGCCTGAAGCTGAAAATAATAAAAGACCGCTCTTTTTTGCTTGCTTGCTTGCTTGTTACTTTTGTCGTAAGATTCGCGACGTTGCTCTATAAGGAAAAAGGTATGAATAGGGCCAGTGCTTGGTTATTTGGTGCAGGCGCTTGTTTGCTTGTTTTGGGTGCTCTTCGAGGCCGCGTTGAAGCGCAGGGTCAGGGCATCTACCTCAACCAATATCGGATGGCAGAAACGGCAATTGATGGCTTTGCCCTTTCGACGCCAAATGATCTTGGGCACTTAAATGGCAGTGCCCGCTTGGCGATCGATTATGCGCTGAACCCCCTGGTTTATGAGGCCATGGTGGGTCGTGCTGATACCGAAAGGTACCCATACGTTGAAAACATGCTTTCGTCGAATGTGGCCCTTGCGCTTGGCCTCTTCGACCGCCTGGTATTGTATGGAGGTTTGCCTGCCACCCTCTTTAGTGACGGAAACAGCATGGCCGCTCTTCGGGCTGACGGAACGCAGGTGGGCGATCCCTATGTTGGCGCTCGCCTGAGGCTGTTTGGAGAGCGAAGCGATCCCTTTGCTCTGGGCCTTCAAGTTGCGCTTTCTTTGCCCCTTTCCGAAGCTGCCTCCGCAAGCCAGTCCTATAGCGGTGAGCGCAGTGTGACCTTTCTTCCTCGTCTCGCTGCCCAGCTCCGCCTGGCCAATAATCGCCTAAGGCTTGGCCTCAACTTGGGCGCCCGCATTCGCGAGCATTCTGAGATTCAACAACTGCGGGTTGGCCACGAGCTGACGTACGGGGCAGGCCTTGTGGCCGAGCTTGTCGCTGAAACGGTTGACTTGGTGCTTGAGGCTTACGGCGCCACGGGCTTCGAGCAAGGTCGAGATGGAAGGGGTGGCTTCTTTGGGCGGGAGAGTTCTCCGGCAGAAGCCCTTTTGGGCTTGCGCATCCATCCAATTTGTGAGATGGAAATCGGCTTTGCGGGAGGCACTGGCATATCGAGAGGGTATGGGGCTTCCGACTTTCGAGGCTTGCTGACCTTGGGATACGCTGGAAATCCAGCCTGCCAGAAGGAAGCTCCTCAACCGCAGCCAGTGGAGAAGGAGCCAGTGGCTCCTGCACCTGCTGAGGGCGATCGTGACGGTGATGGTTTGCTTGATTCCGACGACCGTTGTCCGAACGAGCCTGAGGACCGGGACAATTTCGAGGACCAGGACGGCTGTCCCGACCCGGACAATGACCGGGATGGGATTTTGGATGGGAGCGACCGTTGTCCGAACGAGCCTGAGGACCGGGACAATTTCGAGGACCAGGACGGCTGTCCCGACCCGGACAACGACAAAGATGGCGTTCCAGACGTCAACGACGAGTGTCCGCTGGCTCCGGGACGGCCCGAAGACAAGGGCTGCCCGCGAACAATTCGGCTTGAGGCCGATACGGGCCGCATCGTGATCCTTCAGCAAGTGGAGTTTGCGACAAACAAAGACGTCATCCTCGAGCGCAGTTTCCCCATCCTCGAAGAGGTTCGTTCTGTGCTTGTGGCCAATCC
>JANWYL010000033.1 GCA_025056955.1 Sandaracinaceae bacterium
GGATGGCCATGGAGCAAGCCCCTCCCTCGCGCTGGAAGCCCTTTGGAAAAGATCTTCCCCTGATTGACCTCCCTCTTTTTCGCCCGGTGATTCGCCCAGATGACCCGCGGATCGAGCAAGTGCGCCAAGCCCTCTTTGAGGGTGATCCCCTGGCAGATGAAGTCAGCGAGTGGATTGCGCAGGACCCCTCCCGCGAGCCGATTTTTGCTCAGGCAGTTCACCGGGGAATCGATTCGATTCCAAACCCTCCTCCTGTGCTCCACCGATTTTTTGCATCGGTCGACAAAGATCCCCCTTGGCTCGATCGCCAGCTGGTGAGCAAAGGCACTGAGTGCTTGCTTCGAGCTGGCCCAATCGGACACGCATCGCTTGGAAGCGTCTCTTTGCTGAGTGGCTACCTCTCCCTTGGGGCAGTAAAGCCCCTCATGGCCACTCGGGCCCTCCTTGAACAAACCCGCCGCCGCTTGGCTGAAACCGCTCAGTTTGTGGTCGAAATCTCTCGCTCAAAAGATCTCTCCCGCTTTTCCTCTGGCTTTCGCGCTGCTCTGCTCGTGCGTATGGGCCACGCAAAGCTGCGCCTTGCGCTCCGTCAAAAAGGTGATTGGAAAAGAGAACTTTGGGGAGAACCGATCAACCAGCACGATATGCTTGCGACGGTGCTTGAGTTTTCAACCGTCTATATCACAGGCCTCACCCTCCAAGGTTATCTTCTCACCCAATCGGAACGAGAAGCGATCATGCACCTTTGGCGCTACCTTGGTTGGGTGCTGGGGGTGAGAGAAGAGTTGCTTCCACGATCCTTCCGAGAAGGTGTTGAACTTGGTCTGATCGTAAGCCTCACGGAAAAAGGCCCCGATGAAGATGGAAAGAAACTCGCGCAAGCCCTTGTTGGCACATCCCAACTCATCCATCGAGATCGGTTGGGTAAGTGGCTCGGCTGGCTCCGCACCCAAAACAACCGAGCCCTTAGCCGCATCGCGCTTGGCCCTCGAGCGATGAAAGCCCTCGGGTTGGAGGTGGATCCAAGCGCCCTTTGGGTGTTCATCGCTTTCTCAAGCATCGAAGCCATAAGAAGCGCGATTTTTCGCCTGCTCCCTGGCGGCATGCACCTTGAGCGTGAGATCAGAGGGCGCTTGATGGCTTGGAGCACTGCCCAAGAACTTGAAGGCAAGCCACCATGGTTTGTTTCAACCGATGATGACAAATAACCCAATCGCTTCACCCCATTCAGTGCTGGGTGTTCATCCCTAAGAGGCAGTTGCACCCCTTTCGGCTGAGCGGGTTGTGCGCCTTGGGGTTCTTTGCTTCTCCTCTTGGGCCCGCACCCTCTTTGAGCCAGCCCAGCTGCAAATCGGGCATCGATCCCAGTCGTGCCCTCTGGCAGGGCAATAGGTGCGTCCAAAGTAAATCATCTGAAGATGCAAGCGAGGCCAAAGCGATGGATCAAAAAGGCGCTTGAGGTCTTCCTCGGTGCGGCGCACGCTTGTCCCATCCGAAAGCCCCCATCTTTTGGCCAAGCGATGGATGTGGGTGTCAACGGGAAACGCGGCCTGGCCAAAGGCTTGAGCCAAAACAACTGAAGCGCTTTTTCGACCCACACCAGGGAGTGCGATGAGCTCGTCGAAAGAGGCTGGAACTTTTCCACCATGGCGCTCAACCAAAATTTTTGAAAGAGCAACGAGGGCCTTTGCCTTTTGAGGAGCCAAGCCCACCCCTCGGATCAACCCCTCGACTTCCCTTGGATCAAGCCGAGCCATCGCCTCAGGCGTTGGAGCCCGTTCAAAAAGGGCAGGTGTCACTTCATTGACCTTCTTATCTGTCGTCTGAGCAGAAAGAACCACCGCAACCAAAAGGGTGAATGGATCACGGTGATGAAGAGGGATGGGGGGGTTGGGAAAGAGAGAGTTCAACATCTCAGCAATGCGCGCAGCCTTTTCTTTTTTCGACACAACTGTGCTGACCATTGAAGCCTCCACTGGAGTTAACGACAATCCACCCTTCGAGAATCGTTCTCGCTTGCCTTTTTCCATAGGGGCATATAGGGAGGTCTTTTGAAATCAAGAAGTTTTCTCGGGTGAGGCGCGTGATGAAAGGCTCTTTTTGGATATTGGCCACGGTTTTGTTGTTGGGATGTGGTTCGCCTGCAACTCCTTCTTCAGATGCTGGTGGGGAAGATGCCAGCGACGCATCGCGTCCAGACGCATTTCGAATCCGTGACGCAGGAGCAGACGTTTTCTCTTTGCCTGATGCGCGATCGGGATGCGAAGGCGAGGGATGCAGAATTGTGGAGCTCGCACTTGGCTTTTCAACAAGCTGCGCAAGGCGTCAAAACGGCGAGGTCCTCTGCTGGGGGCGAGGTCAGAATGGAGAGCTTGGAGATGGGAACTCCCGGCACTCGCCAGGATGCCTGCGCCTTGGCACCTCAGAACGCATCGATTGCAGCGACCACCCTGTGCGAGTTGCCTTGCCTGGGCCTGCCCGCCGCCTCCACGCGAGAGGAGGTTTTGATTTTTGTGCTGAACTCGAAGGAGGCGCCTTTCATTGCTGGGGCTCATTCGGCTACACGGTCGAGGGAGAGATGGAGCGGGTTCGCTTTGCTCCCGAGCCCGTGCCGTGGCTCAGTGGGGCGCAAAGCTACTCAAGTGCCTTCACCTTCGCTTGCTGGCTCGATGGCGAAGGAAAGGGGCGTTGCATTGGTTCAAATCAAAACGGCCAACTCGGCCACGGCGACTTCATGGTGCGCATTCAACCTGTTCACGTGCGCATCCAAAGGGGGGCCATGCGCGAAGTACTGAGCGGCCTTGTAGAAATCGAAACATCAAAGGCTTTTGGATCCACCGCTTGCGCGCGTTCAACGGCCGAGCTCTACTGCTGGGGCAGAAATCATGAGGGTCAACTCGGGCGTCCTGGCCCCCACGAGCGCTGCATCTCAGGCATTGAGGAATTCGATTGCAGTTCGCTGGCTGTGGCCCTTGACTTCCCCATGGCTTCTATGATCCGCGATCTGGCATTTGGTTCGAGCCATGCATGTGCCCTCCTGATGGATGGATCCCTCTACTGCTGGGGCAGTAACAGAAGGGGCGAGCTCGGCCTTGGAACCCCAGGGAGCCCCGATATGCGTTCTCGCGAGATGCCAACCCGCATCGACTCCTTGAGCAATGTCGCCGAAGTCGAGCTTGGGGCACGACACAGCTGTGCGCGCAAGCAAGATGGAAGCGTTTGGTGCTGGGGGGCCAATGATCTTGGCCAGCTTGGAAGCGGTATGGAAGATCACCCTGGGCCACAATGCATGTCTGAGGGGATGGTCATCGATTGCTCTTCAGTTCCAGTCCAAGTGGTTGGGATCACAGATGCGGTCGAGTTGGCTGTTGGCAGGGAGCACTCGTGTGTGGTCCGCTCAAATGGTGAAGTGTGGTGTTGGGGGTCAAACGAGCACTATGAATGTGGCTCAGGTGAGCGCCAACCGCTTCTTCAACCACAGAGGGTGATCGGGCTTTGAGATGGTGCGCTTTCTGAGCCTTTGCTTTTTCTTATTTTTTTCCTGTAACTCCTCCCCTCCCCCACCTCCTCCTCCCAACCGCCCTCCCCCAGCTGATGCGCTTGAAGCAGCTCTTCGCAAGCGTGAACCCAAAGAAGCTTACGCTCTCACTCCCTACGAGCCTCCCTTTCGCATGCGCTTGAAAGAAGGTGAATCGCAAACCTTCGCTCGGGTGCTCAAGGAGGGTTTTTGTTACAAAGCACTCATTCAGTGCGACGATGGTGTGCAAGCGATTTCAGCTCGGCTCTTTGATCCCACCAACGTCCTGCTCCAGGTCGACACCAAAGAAGGTTGTTGTGCAGCGCTTGGAGGAGGGCGTCCTCTGTGCCCTGAGGAGCCTGGGGTTTATCGCATCGAAATTCGATTGCTCAAGGGAGAAGGAGAAGTGCTCGCACAATGGTATGCAAACACTTCTTTGTAAAATGGCCTCACCTTCTCTGGCAAAACCATCTTAAAGAACACATCCCATGGCTGGCCTTGCTTGAACGCCTTTTCTGTACGATCGTTGTATTTGTTCGATGAATGCCTCTGCCTTTTTCCCCCCCATCCTTTGGCTCGGCCTTGCTGCCCTGGTGATGGTAGGCGCCTCGAGTGTGGAAGGTACTTCATTCTTTCGAATCATCCTACCCATTGCGTTGGCAGGGGTCGCGGCAAGCTCCCTTCGCCATCACCTTCGCACCCCCCCCCCTACTTTTCTTGAACACTCAAAAGTGGTGTTGGCTCTTGGTGCCATGGCCTTCGTGCTTATCCCCCCCACCTTGTATGCAATCTTTATCCACGCCCCTGTTGAACTTCAGATGGGAATTGTGCAAAAGATCTTTTACTTTCACGTGCCATCTGCCTATGCGATGTATCTCGCATTTGGAACTTCAGGAGCAGGTTGCCTCCTCTACCTTTGGCGCAAACACCCAAGGTGGGATGCCCTCGCTGTGGCGGGTGGGGAGGTGGGGCTTGTGTTTTGTGCAATGGTCCTCTTCACAGGGCCCCTTTGGGCCAGAAAGGCATGGGGCACGTATTGGACCTGGGATCCGCGATTGACCACCACTCTTCTGGTTGGCCTGATTTTCATGGCTTTTAACATTTTGCGCCACTTTGGTGAGGGAGGTGAAAGCGAAAAGCGTTTTGCGGCAGCGCTTGCAGCACTTGGGCTATTGCTTTTGCCGGTGATCCACTACTCCGTTCAAAAATGGCGGGGGCAACACCCGACAGTGATTGGAAAAGGGGGCGGGGGCATCCATCCCGATATGGTTCCTGCCCTCGTTTTGGGCTTTGCGCTCTTTAGCGCCCTCGCAATCCTTTTCCTTGTGCTCCGCTATCGCATTGAAACCATCCGCCAACGAACTCGAGAACTTGAGGCCGAGCTTGCCCTAAAAGGCCTCATCGAGGAAGGGTCATGATGAAGGACTGGAAGAGCACAATCTGCTTTGTTTGGATCGCCCTTTTTGCCCTGATTTGGGGATGGGAAGCGCATGCCCAGGTTGATGCCTCGGAAGAGCGTTCGACCTCTTTTCGCGCTGTGCAAGGGGCAGTGCGGGAAGACATTCCTGGAGGTCCCTTGCTTATTGCTGCCTACGGCCTGGTGCTCACCCTTCTCGTCGCTTATGCCATTCATCTCGGGCGACTTTCAGGAGGGGCCTTGCGTCAAATAGAGCGCCTTGAAAAAGCGCTCAAAAGAAGTGATCAGCCTCCTGAGCACAGGAGCGAGTGATGGAGCTTCCTGGGATTGAACACCTCTTTTTCATTCCAGCCGTGCTCCTTGTGGGCTTTGCTGCTGGATATGTGGTTGGTGTGCGCGCTGGGCGCGAAGAAGAACGCAGACGACAAAAGGAGAGGAAGCGATGATCGATTTCGAGCTCACTGAAGAACAAAAAGCACTCCAACGCCTCGCTCGGGAATTCACAAAAGACCGCATCATTCCAATTGCTGCGGAATGCGACCGCGAGTCCAAATTTCCGCACGAAGTCTTTAAAGAAGCCCATCGCTTGGGCCTTGTTGCTCCAAATATCCCAGCTGCCTACGGAGGGATGGGGCTAAGCGAGCTCGATCATGTGCTCATCGTCGAAGAGCTCGCCTATGGCTGCACCGGCATTCAAACATCGATTACCGCCAACGCCCTTGCAGCAACTCCAATCATGCTCGCAGGCACGGAAGAGCAGAAAAAAAAGTATCTCGGTATGCTTGCGAGCGAGCCGATTTACGCCGCCTATGCAATCACAGAGGCCGCTGCAGGCTCTGACGCGGCGGGCATTCAGTGCCGTGCCAGAAAAGTGGGCGATGATTGGGTGCTTACGGGCGAAAAGATCTACATCACCAACGCTTCCATGGCCTCATTCTACGTGGTTTTTGCAACGATTGACCCATCTCTTCGCCACAAAGGCATAATGGCTTTTATCGTTGACCGGGACTCACCTGGCCTTTCGGTTGGCCGAAAAGAAGACAAAATGGGGCAGCGGGCAAGCGATACGGCCACGCTCATCCTTGAGGAAGTGCGCGTGCCCAAAGAAAATGTGTTGGCCGAAGCAGGGCATGGCTTTAAGCTTGCGATGCAAAGCTTTGATCGGACGCGCCCAGACATTGGGGCGGGAGCTTGTGGACTCATGCGCCGGGCCATTGATGAGTGCGCCCGCTTTGCCCTCGAGCGAAAAACCTTTGGCGTTCCCATCGCCCAGCATCAAGCCATCCAATTCATGATCGCTGACATGGCCATCAAGTACGAGGCAACCCGTCTCCTCGTCCACAAAGCCGCATGGATGATCGATCGCGGAGAGCGAAATTCCCTTGTGGCAAGCTACTCCAAAGCCTTTGGGGCAGACAGCGCGATGGAAGTTGCCACAAACGCTGTTCAGATATTTGGCGGTGCAGGTTACATGAAAGACTACCCTGTCGAAAAACTGATGAGGGATGCGAAGATCCTTCAGATTTATGAGGGAACGTCCCAAATCCAACGCATCGTGATTGCTCGTCACATCCTTTCTCAGTACAGCTGAGCGCGTCATGCGTTGGCCCATCGAGCGCATTGCTTTCAAGATGGCAGTGCTGAGCGGGGCACTTTTTCTTTGGCCGCTTTGGTCTTCTGCCCAAAAAGAGGAAAGGCGTTTTGCCTCAAGCGAATTGAGCGAAGCCCAAATTCTCGAAGCCATTGCAAATGCCCATGTCGATAACCTTCGCCCAGTCGGAACAACCTCAATTGTTTTTCAGCTTCAACTGACGGGTGCGATCGACGCGGCCTTTAAGCCAGAAAGCAGGCTCCACCCCCGAGGTTGGGCCCATGAAATTGCAGCCTATCGAGTGGCCCGCCTTTTGGGGATGGATCAGGTCCCACCAGCCCGCGTGCGCTCCCTCGAACGCACCCAAATGCGAAGGCACCTCGCCCCAGAGTGGCATGGAAATTGGGAGGCGCTGGTTGGGCAAATCATCTTCTCAAGCCCTCGGCCTGGGGTCTTTTACACCAAGGGCGCTTCGATTTATTGGGTGCCAAATCTTGAGCGCTCAGAACTCGACCAGCCAGAAGCGCGAAAAAATTGGTCGGCGTGGCTTAAGCCAGGTCACCCCTTGGACGAAAGGGAGCGCATCCTTGCCCGCGATCTTGCAACCATGTGCCTTTTTGATGCCCTGATTGGAAACGCGGATCGGATGAGTGGTGGCAACTTGCGAACCGCCACCAACCGCGGCATCCGCCGTGTCATCATTCGAGACCATGACCTTGCCTTCCCAGCCCACTGGTCCGAGCCGCAAAGAAAGAGGATTTTGGGTGAGCTTCGCCTTGCTGAGCGCTTTCCACGAGATCTGGTCGAAGCACTCCGCAAAGCGGATGAGGCAGCCCTTCGCTCGGCAACCGAAGACCCAGAGGTTGGACCCCTCCTCACCCCTGAAGAATTCGCTGCCCTTCTCGACCGGCGTGCGATGGTGCTCTCTTATGTGGCTGCGCTCATCGAAATGCACGGAGAAGAAGCCGTGCTTGACCTCTGATCATCCTCCACCCCCTTGAGGTGCACTGTCCCCTCAATCCACCCCGCCATGATGAGGTGTATCCTTAACTCACCAAGGCAAAGCCATCCCTCGCCCCCCTATCTGCCCTTCACTCTTCGGAAAGGCAACGCTTTTTGAATTCCTCAAAAGATTCATCCTCTCGAGGGAGATCACAATCACCTTGTGGAGGGGAAGGTGAAGGTGAAGATGAAGGTGAGGAGGACAGACAACGCTTTTCGAATTCCTCAAAAGATTCGTCTTCTCGAGGAACATCGCAATCGCCTGGAGGCACTTCTTTTGCCTCATCTGTGGTTGTCGATGGTGAAGGCGGTGTGAGCCCCTCGGGCTGCGATGATACCCGCTGAGCGCGCAACCTTTCTGGATTCAATGGGGTGTAGTTTGGAATCGCTGCTGTGGTCAAAGATGGCACATAGGTGATGATCGCCAAAGCCAAAGCAAAGATGGCAATAAAGGGCAAAACAACCCGATAGAGGTCTGGAACAGGGCGGCCGAATCGAAAGCCGGCAATGAAAAGGTTCAATCCCATTGGAGGCATGAGGTAGCCAATTTCAAGGTTGATGAGAAAGACCACACCAAGGTGATATGGGTCAATTCCAAAATGAACGGCAATTCCCATGATGAGGGGAACGATCACCACAATTGCCGAGAAAATGTCCATGAGCATTCCAACCAAGAGCAAAAAGAAGTTGAGGGCCAGTAAAAAACTCAAGGGTGAGTCGATGATACCCCCTGCGCTTTCACCTCGTTGTGCGAGTGCATCAACCGCCTCACGGCAAGTGGAAAGCACATCGGCATGAGCCCGGAGGTAAGCACGGGCAGGATCCCCACAGGTCAGGGCTTCAAAGAGCGCGTCGGCTGTTTGCGCCTGCACAAAGAAGAAGGTGAGAACAGTTGCAGCGCAGAGTTTGACAAAAATCGCACCCACCAAAACCATTGAATCGGGAATGATCCGAGGAATATCGCGCCTTAGGGAGAGATCTTTGTAGAGGAAAACCTCGATCACAAAGACATACGCCAAGGTGAGTGAGGCTGCACCAGTTGGGCCACCGTAGCGCAACCCAATCATGACAACGATTGGAAGCAAAAGCTCCCATTTTGCCTCCCAGAGAGCCTCCTTTAACTCTTTGACGTCAAAGGGAGAGCGGGGAACATTTTTCCAAAGGCCAACCGCCACCGCATAGAGCGCAACCATAAAAACCACGATTCCACCCGGGATGAGTCCTGCGTAAATCATCTTCCCGAGCTCTACCCGTTCAATTCCCGGGGGCATTTCCTGAAGGCCGGCCACGATGCCGTAGACGATGAGAGGAAGACAAGGAAAGATCGTGATGCCCAAGGCACCCCCACTTGTGACCAACCCCAAAGAAAAACGCTCAGGGTAGCGATCTTTGATGAGGGCGGGAAAAAGCAAGCCCCCAATTGCGACGATGGTGATCCCGCTTGCACCTGAAAACACCGTAAACCCCGCCGAAGCAAGCACGCACACCACCGCCAGACCACCTGGCATCCAACCGAGAAGGGCACGGGCCATTCTGACGAGGCGCCTGGGTGTTTGGCTCTCGCTCATCAAATACCCAGCAAGGGTGAAGATCGGAATCGTTGGGAGCACGCTCATTTTAGCAAAATGCCCCCCCAGCACATCTTCGACGGCAGAAGCGAGGGGAGTTGGTGGCACCGCATCCGTGCCATGGGCCCAAAGAAAAAGCGCCAGCCCACCAAGAAAGGTGAAAAGGGGAGCACCCATGAGCGCAAGCAAAACAAAGAAGGCAATGCCCCAACCGATGGGAATGTGGGTGATGTTCGATGAGGTCCATATCCCCCCACCCAAAACCGCAGCTACCCCTAAAAGGGAGAGGGTCAACGCACCCAGTGAAGGAAGAGGAAAAGAAGGGAGCGAGAACTCAGCACCCAAAGATCCCTTTTTTCGATAACGCAAAAGAAGAGGCAAGGTGATGGAGAGGGCAGCAAGGAGGCTTCCAACCAAAATGGGTGGGAAGATGTGGGTCTTCCATGCCAAAAGGGCTGGAAGCAACGCAAAAACAACCCCAAGCCCGGCTTCAAAAGGGCCAGCTTCATCGATTGGAAGAGGTGCAGGACGCCCTTCTTCTGGCCCTCCCCCTTGGGAGGGGGGAAGCTTTAAGCCCTCGATTCCAAAGACAAGCTCATGAAAACCGTGAAGGAGCAGGCGAATGCCAATCAAAAGAAAACCAGCAGGGATGATGAAGTCAAACTCGTAGCTTCGGTCGACTTCGGGCCTCTTAATGCCGCTTTGGAGCATGGATTTGAACCGTTCGTCAGCTTCGTGCCACTGCTCGAAAAGGGCCTCAGCGATCCCTCGGGCCAATGCAAAGGCCACAATCGACCCAATTGCGCTCGAGATACCGATGAGCACCCGCCGGCCGCGCTCAGGGAGGAGCCTCCCCAGGGCATCGATTGCGAGGTGCTTGCGCCAGCGGGTCGCGTAACTTGCCCCCAAGAAAGCCGCCCAAATTGTCCCATGCATGAGCACAGGGTCGACTGCACGGGTCAGGGCATTTTGAATTGAGGTGATCGCCCCAAAAACCCCCACAAGGCCCATGACAAGCATCGCCATCACGATGACGATGCAAAGCGTGCTTTCTGCAAGCGTCAGGGCCCGATCGAAGCGCTCGAGCCAAGGAAGAAAAGGCGCAGGTCGCGCCGACGGTGCTGTGCCAGCCATTGCAGGGTGAGCCTATCAAAAAGGCAAGGCCCCATGCACTTTATTAGCGACCAACCATTAGCGACCAAAAGCAGCCACACGTTCGATCAGGGGCTGTTCTGCCACTTGGCCCACAAGACGGGCGCGGACACGAGCAGCCACCGCAAGCCATTCGTTGCGCTGGGCTTCGGTGAGCGAGTGGATGCTCATCCCCCGCTCCCGCAGGTTTCGGATGGCTTCTTCTTCATCACGGCGCAAATTGCGGCGCGCAAGCTCGTGAAATTGTTTTGCTGTTTCGGCAAGAACTCCCTCCTGCTCTGGCGTCAAGGAAGCCCACTGTGGCTGGCCCATGATGGTGCCGCCAATCACGATGGTCATCGGAAAATCGGTCATGTGGCCAAGGCGGGCACACCACTGAAGCGAAAGGCAAGGGACAGGAGGGGTGATGAGGGTGTCGACGCGGCCAGTTTGAATGGCCGAAAGCACTTCAGGCACCTGGAGCGGCACAGGAGTGGCCCCAATCGTCTGGTAGAAGACCGGCATGATCACGTCGTCTCGCCATACCCATGGTTTTCGGCTCGTCAAATCCGCAGGGGTCAAGGTTGGTTGTGTTGAAAAGACACGCGATCGACCCACATCGGCCCAACCGAGCAGCCGAAAACCATTCTGGACGAAACCGGCTTCGATCTCCGCCGCAACGGCCTCCCTCGCCCGATCGAGGGCTTCATAGCTTGGGAGGATTCTGGGCAGCTGGAAAACAAGGGCAGGCCGATAGACTTGGGAAAGCCCCACAGCGGTCACAGAAGCCGCGTCAAGCCGGCCGCTTCGAATTTTCCGAATCACTTCGGATTCGTCACCCTGAATGCCCCCAGGATAGATGCGAAATTGCAAAGCGCGCTCTGTGCGCCTGCGAAGCTCTCGATTCCACGCCTCAAAAACCCGCATCCAAGTCGATCCCGGAGGTGCAAGGGTGGCAAGGGAAATGGTTCGGCCTTGGGCTTCTTGGGCAGAAAGAATCGCCGCATCTCCTACGCCCAAAAAAAGACCAAAAAGCAAAAAGCGCGCTCTTAAGGGCATGATGACTCCAATGAAATCAACAAGCGCCTTCATGCACAAGAGCGTCCCTCAGGGCCCGCTCCCCTAGCTTTCACCCCCCTCCTCTTCGGGCGGAAAGAGGTTGTCGATTTCGGCAAGGTAACGCCGCGCGCGACGTTGGGCCAAAAGATTTGGCAGCCGATGCTCTGGCTTTGAATCGACATCAAAGCGCAACACTTCTTCGAGAAGCGAGCGATAGAGGGCGCGATCCTGAAGGGGTACGGCCACAAGACGGGCCTCTGTGACGAGAAAAAGCAAGTTGTGCCGCCCTGAAAGTTGAATCGCCCGCTCAAACTCGGCCTTGGCCTCGGCGTGCCGCCCGCCGAGCGCAGGAGGTGCAGCCGCCATGAGCCCCGCCCGCAAGGCCACTGGGCCATAATCGTAGTAGGAGGGGATGATGGCGTTTACGTGATCTGCAATTGCGCTCACGTACGGGAGGTCCGCCAAAGCATCCATTTTGTCGCGATTGAGATTGATGTAGCGAGCCCAAGAATACGCCGCCCAAAAGAGCACAATTGCCTCTTCTTCGCTTGTGAATTTTTTGATGTGCTGCGTGAAGGCCTCAAGCCCCTTGCGCTGCACCCCAAGGATGCCCCCCTCCTCCGGACGCTTGCGATCGAGCCACTGAAAGGCGATCTCCCGCGCACGCAAGTAGGCCAATCCCGCCCGCTGCCTGTAGTGCTCGATGACTTGCTCCTCCGCTCCATCAAATTCCGCCTGCTCCATCTTGTCTTCAAGAAAACCATAGCCATATGAAGCGTAGACGCGGACCGCTGAAGTGATCACCCCCGCGTCGTCAGGCAAAAGATAAACGAGGGCTTCGTTTTGCTGGATGACCGAAGGGATGGCCGCCTCGGCAATTTCAGGATCACGCATGTAGTTGATGCCTGGTGCTGCCCGGCGAGCGACAGCCACGCTCGTGCTTGCCGCCATGAGCTGAAGGTCACAGCCAGAACACAAAACAAAAACACCTAAAAGCGCTCTCCAAAAACATTTCCGAACCTGCATGCGTTTCCTCTCCCTCAACACGCGTGGAGCATAGCCAAGCCAAGAGCAATCGGATAGCGCATCCTGAACCAAAGCCACACAAAGCCTTTGGCCAAAAAAGACTTGACAGAAGCAAGGTCATGTGAAATCCTATCAAGCGACTAAGCGGGACTAACTCAGTGGTAGAGTGCAACCTTGCCAAGGTTGAAGTCGGGAGTTCGAATCTCCTGTCCCGCTCAGGGAGAGAGTAAAAACTCTCTCCCTTTCGTTTTTTTGAAGTGCCCTTGCCTAAAGGCCTGCCTCTTTTCACTTTTTGCTAGGCTCAAAAGACGTAGGCCAAATGCCAAGCCTGAAAAGTTGTTCAAAATGCGGCCACTCGAATTCAAGCGATGCCCTTTTTTGCGTGCGTTGTGGCACCTCACTTTCCCAAGCAAGCGAAAGAGAAGTTTTTCCCACTCCCTCAGGTGGTCTAGAGCGCTCTCGCAGCAATACCCTGATGGGTGTTCCAATGGGCGTCGAGCTGCCCAACGCCGACCAGAGTGCCCACCAACGCAACCGCACCCTCATGGGAATTCCACTGATGGAGCCTATCTCCCAAGGGCAACTGCCTCCCCAAATTGTGACTCCTCCAATTCAGGCGCCTTCGCCACTTCAAGCCCGTGAGCCTGCTCCAAATCCACGGCCATCACCTCCATCGCCCTCATCCCCTCCCAAATCGCAGCCGCTCTCTGACTTGCCCCCTCCTCCGATTGCCCCCACCAATCACTCGCCCCGTATTGCATCACCTCTCTCAAACGAAACACCATTGCAACCACTTCCATCACCATTACAACCATCTCCATTACCTTCATCACCATCATCATCCCCACCCCTTTCATCACCACACCAATCACCCCCAGCCTCTCCACAATCACCATCTGAAGAAATCCAGCGTTTTTCCCAACCTTCGTCCCAATCACTGGCTTCCCCAGATTCGAAACCATTTGCTCCTACGCAGCAAAAGCCAAAAAATCCCCTTGGGCCAACCCAGCGGACCATGCTGGGCGTGGCCCTCGCACCACCACCCGAAGCAGAAGAAGCCAGAGCCAAGCCAACTTTCGGCGCAACTTCAATTTCAGATTTGCCTGCACCTTTGGTTCAAGCCCAAAAGAAGGATAATTTCACCCTCCGCATCGCCTTGATCGCCTTTGCTTTTCTTGTGATCACCTCATTCATCGCGATTGGCGCGTGGTTTTTGCTTGGTGGTGGGGTAACGGTCCAAGCCAGCATCCGCCAAGAGGGAGGGAAAGAATACCTGCACCTTCAACTGAAAAACACCGATCCCAATGCCCTTGTTAAAGTTGGAAAAGAAGAAAGGCGTGCCTCAAAAGGGGTGGTTGACTTTCCCTTTGACACCTCATCCCTCAAGGTGGGTGAAAACACCCTGCATGTCCTGGTCCAATCCAAAGGAAAAGCCTTGAATATCCCGATTTCACTCCGCCTTGACCATCGGGTGCGGACCGATCTGAGTGGACTGCTCGAAGACCCTCCATTCATTGCGGTTGTCGTCGAAGCATTGCCAGGGAGCAAGGTGAGTGTTGAGGGGAATCCAGTCAACCTCGACCAGGAAGGCCGTGGGGTGCATCGTTTCATGCTCAGCGAATTTCAACTCCCAGAAAAGGGAAGTTGGAATCACTCCTTCTCTTACTCCATCACCTTGCCAGATGGAAGCAAAAGGGATGGCTCCTTGTCATTTCGCATTCCACCCATTCAACTCAGCATTCGGCAACCCCTTGACGGTGCCATCACTGATCGCCCTTCGGTCAAGGTCATCGGGCGCATCATGAGATTGAAAGAAGGTGTCAACTTCGATGTCAGGGTCAATGGTAACCCCGTAACGGTTGATGGCAACGGTGAATTCGCAAGTGAAGTGGCGCTTGGGCCTCCAAGCGAGGAACCTTATCCGATTGATATCGTTGCAAGGAGCGACAGACACCTCCCGCGCACAATCAGGGTGATGGTAAAGCGTGTCCCTGACCTGCTTCGGGAGGCGACAAACTTCAATGCTGATTCAAAGATCACCTATGCCCAACTCATGAACACCCCAGAAAGCATCCGAGGCAAGCGCATCGTTGTCGAAGGTAAGGTGTATAACGTTGATGTTCAAGATGGCCGTGGCGTGCTCCAAATCCTCATGCAGGGATGCACTCCATCCACCCGCTGCCCATTGTGGGTGAACTATGCGCCAGCTGAACAAATCGAAAAGAACACCATGGTAAGGGTTTTTGGTGTTGCGGCAGGCCTTCAGGGATTTCGCTCGCAGCAGGGAGAAGATAGAATCGTCCCTCGAATCGATGCAACCATTGTTTTGGTACGGCCATGAGTGCGAGCGATGCCCTGGAACCAGAGCTCACGGTATTGGTATCGGCTTGCCCGCTTTGTGAAAAGCCCGTGACCGAGCCAGAAGCCCGCTTCTGCAGCCGTTGCGGTGCTTCGCTTGCCCTCGATCGCATGGCCGACCTTGAAAGCAACGAAGCTGACCCCCTGATGGGGCAGGTGATCGCCGGAAGGTATCGCATCGAAAGTGTCCTTGGTCGCGGCGGGATGGGAGTCGTCTATCGCGTCGAGCATGTCCATATCCGAAAAGCGATGGCGCTGAAGCTCCTTCACGGTGAGTTTGCTCGCGATCGCAATGCCATTCGACGCTTCCGCCGCGAAGCCGAGGTGATCTCAAAACTCAACCATCCCCACATTGTTCAGATTTTTGATTTCGGGAGCGAGAGGGGATGGAGCTACCTCGTGATGGAGCTTCTCCTTGGAACTGATCTCGCTTCGGTGATCGACCGGCTTGGGGCACTCCCCATTGAGCGCACTCTGAGAATTGGAATTCAAATTTGCGATGCGGTCCATCACGCTCACGAGAAGGGAATCGTGCACCGGGACATCAAGCCAGAAAACATTTTTGTCCTGGAAAAAGGCGAGCAAGGTGAAGCCATTGATTTCATCAAGGTGCTCGATTTTGGCCTGGCAAAGATCCGCGAAGACTCTGTCCAACCAAACTTGACAGTGACCCAAAAAGAGGCGATTTTTGGAACCCCCCACTACATGGCCCCCGAACAGATCAAGGGGGAAAGCAGTGACCCACGGATCGACATCTACGCGATGGGTTGTCTCCTCTATAAAGCAGTGGTTGGTATTCCCCCTTTTATCGGGAAAACCCCATTTGAAATTTTGACCAAGCACCTTACCCAAGAGCCCATTCCTCCTAGCCTCCGCACCCCTCAAAAAGGAGCCATCCCACCTGAACTCGATCGGATCATTCTCCGGGCGCTCGCCAAATCCCCATCAGATCGGCCTCCCTCAATGGCAGCCCTCCGCAAAGAGCTTGAGGAAGTGCTTGACCGGTTGCTTCGAAATGAACTGAAAGTTGGAAGCACGAGCATGGCGCTGCCAAAACCACCCTCCACCGAGGGGGCTGCACCACCCCCCTTTGGCTTTTCAAGGCCAAAGCGGTTTCAAGCAGCAACCCTTGATGAAGTCGAGCATTTCAAACGCAAAATGAGGTGGCGTGGCATGGTGATCAACCTGGGCTTGTTGCTGACGCTTTTTGGTGGAGCTGGAGGGGCAGCATATGCCATTCACTATTTTAAGCACGCACCCACTCGCCCTACGGTATTGGAAGAAGAAATTGAACCCAACCACGAGCCACTCATTGCAAACCAACTCCCACCTTCACACAAAATCAAGGCCTACCTCGGCAAGCGCCTTGACACCCAACAAGGAGACATTGACCTATTTCGCATCACCATAGGTGATGGAGTCAAGGCGATTCGCATTGAGGTGGGTGGAATCCCAAACATCGATCACGCCTTCCAAATTTTCAAAGAGGGGCAATCGCAGCCACTCCTCTCAGTCGATGGTTCACCAAGAGGTGGTGCGGAGGGTGTTCCCAATTTTCCTGTCGAAAAGGGAAATTATATCATTAGGGTGTATGAAGTGCGGGAAAGCGGTCGCTTCCCCACGGAAAACGTGAGTGATACCTACACCATCACCTGGGTTCCTCAGCCATTCAATGAGGGTGAAGAGCGGGAGTGGAATGATCGCAAACACCAAGGTGAGCGCATCGATTTGGGGAAAAGCACGATGCCTTTTGTGCGTCGCGCCCACATCGGTTGGCCTGGGGATGTCGATATCCATTGCTTTCTCAATCCATCAACAAAACACCCAATTTCTGTGAAACTCACCCCACCTCCTTTGCTTGATCTTGTCCTCAAAGCCGAAATGGGTGAACAAAATGCCGAAGTTGACTCTCAGGGTGAGGGGAGAGTTGAAGAGATCAAGGTGGAAGCAGAAGAATTCTGCGTTGAAGTGAGGGCTTCCTCAAAATCCACCCAGCCAAGCGATCCCCAAAACCCCTATTCTCTGGTTCTCGAATCGAGAAAAGAGCATGCCTCTTCTCAAGAGACGCGCTTTCCTTCTGGGAAACCTCGCCGCTCTTTTCGGCCTTCGCCTCAAGGCCCAACCGAAAGCCGTTGAACTGCCAACTGCGCTCGAAGTGGCAAAGCCAAGCGCCACGGATTTTGGAGGGCCCAAGCGCCACTTCCGAATCGATGGTGTGCGTTTCACCGCCTCGATGAGGATCATGGAGCCGGTTTTACTCGATGTGCGGCGCATCACGGCCCCTACCGAATGGCTCGATGCCCTGTGTGTGGGAAGTCCTGAGGGCCTCATCCTCATCTCCACACGCTCTTGGCAAGTGGTGGAGCGGCTCCCGCTTGGCCCA
>JANWYL010000340.1 GCA_025056955.1 Sandaracinaceae bacterium
AGCCTGATCGCGGCAGGCAGCCAAGGCCGAGAAGCTGTGAGCCTTACCGATTTGGCTGGGCTTGGGCGGCGCCACCCATGGATTGGGATTCCTTTCAGTTTGGGCACGCTTTCGCTCATGGGGCTTCCGCCTCTTGCCGGCTTCTTCAGCAAGTATTGGGTACTCCTGGCTGCCGTCCGGGCAGGAAATGATTACCTGGCCCTAGGAATCGTGGCAGTGTTAATGAGCACAGTGGGTGCGTACTACTACCTGCGGGTACTGGTGTACCTTTTTATGCGAACTGGCGAAGAGAGTGCGCCTCTTGCTGTGCCAATGCGCTCGGGCTACGTTTTTTCGGCTTTGCTAATTGCTTCCTTCTTTGTCCTGCATATGGGAATCGCCCCCTCACCTTACGTGCGGTTGTCTCACGAAGCGAGCAAAGCCTGGGAGCCTGGCCCATCCAAAGATGAATCAAACAACCAGCAAATCGCACAAGCCTCCCCTTGAATGGCCAGGGCTCGGCTCATCTCCTTCCCTTCTTTTCATGCCGAACCCCGATGAAGCGAAAAGTCTCCTAACTTTTCAGCCAATGCCTGATGGAAGCGCGCAGCAAAGGCCAAGTGTGGGTCGTCTGCAGGAATGCGACCCAATGCCTGCTCTTCGAGCTTTTTGGCCTCTTCTCTTAGCTGGATCCCCTTCTGGGCAAGGGCCATGAGGCCAGTATCCACACCCTTTGCCGCTTCTAAAACCACGCTTTCGCTCACCTGGTTTGCAAGGTGAGCAACCAAAAGAACCCATCTCTCCTCCACTCCTCCCTCACTCATTTGACGGAAAATCGGACGCAAAGCAGAAGTGCCAAAGGAAGCCAAGATCCGAGCGCAGTCTTTCCAAATTTCAGTTGGTTCGTCCCGTAAAAGGTGGATGAGGGGAACCAAGGACCTTCTGAGCTTGAGGTGCTCCAACGCAAGCGCAAAGGCATGGCGCACGAAAGATTTTTTGGAGCCAAGTCCATCGATCAGGGCATCTCCTGCTTCTTCACCAAATCGCAAAAGAGCCACTGTCGCTTCAATCACTTCATTTTTTGGCATCTTGCGAATGCTTTTAACAACCGCTTCGATTTGGGAAGATTCACCTCGAGCAGCCACTTCGAGCACCGCAAGCAACCTGTAGCGAGGGTGCTCAAGCATGAGCCGCAGTTCGGGCACAGATGCCTCCCGCACACGTCGCTTTTCCTCTTCGGTCAAAGCAGCACCAAAATGCTCACCGCGAAACTGGCGGATGGCCTCTTGGGCTCTCTCCTGAATCTCCGAAGGAAGGCTCAGCTCATTTTCCGCGGCCAAGGCAAGCAGGGCTTCCCAGTTTTCGGCAATCGCCTCAGCACTCAAGCCATGGCCCTCTGTCTGAATGAGGGTGTGGAAAGCCTCCACCTGCTGCATCAGAAATGCATCGAGCCCTTCGATGAAATGAGCCGATAAAGCCCTTTCCAGCAGAGGGGTTGGCAAAGCCACCCCCCATCGAGCGCTCATGGCCACCGCGCGTTCGATTGTCGAATCAATGGCGCTCATCGAGAGTCCAAACTTCAGAATCGCCTCCTCGATCGATTGTGGCTGGAGAGCCTCTCCAATTTCTTTTAGCGCTTTGACCAAATCCTTGGCATTGGAAGCTTTCTCCAACTGAACTCCCGAAAGCACGTGAGATTCTGGCAACATCAATGAAAGCGCCTCAATTGAAGCAGGCTTTTCGGCTTCCTCCTGCCTGCGCACCAAGCGCGCCAAGCGCTCAAGAATCCGCAAGGCATT
>JANWYL010000341.1 GCA_025056955.1 Sandaracinaceae bacterium
ACCGTGGGCGAAGCGATTCGATACCTGCGTCATCAAGCCAAGGAAAAACTTGAAACGATCTATTACGCATACGTGCTGGATCACGACCAAAAACTCAAGGGAGTGGTCTCTTTTCGCGATCTGTTCGCAGCACGAGACGAAAAGCTCGTCAGCGAAGTGATGAACACTGATGTGGTTTTTGTTCATGAAAACACAGGCCAAGAGGAAGTTGCCCGACTCATGGCCAGGTACGACCTTACGGCGATTCCTGTCGTCGATGCGGAAAAGCGGATGAAAGGAATCATCACGATAGATGACATCGTCGACGTGGTCGAAGAAGCAGCCACCGAGGACATTCAAAAGCTGGGCGGGATGGAGGTGGTGGATGTCCCCTACATGCAAGCCCACCCAAGCTTAATGATTCGCAAGCGAGCTGGTTGGCTTGCGGCCCTTTTTTTAAGCGAAATGCTCACCGCAAGCGCCATGGGCAGCTACGAGGACGAAATTGCACGAGCAGTGGTGCTGGCCCTTTTTGTCCCCCTCATCATCTCAAGCGGGGGAAATTCAGGATCCCAAGCCACAACCCTGATCATTCGGGCCATGGCTTTGGGAGAAGTGAACCTTCGGGACTGGTGGCGAGTGGCCGCCAAAGAGCTTGTGATAGGTTTGGCGTTGGGGGTGTTCCTTGCAGGAATTGGAATGGCTCGAGTTGTGCTCTGGCAATGGCTTTTTGACGCCTACGGTCCTCACTATCTGCGCGTCGCTTTGACAGTGGCTCTCAGTTTAATTGGTGTGGTCACCTGGGGAACGTTTTCGGGTTCAATGCTGCCTTTTGTCATCCGGCGTTTGGGATTCGATCCAGCAAGCGCCTCTGCCCCATTTGTTGCAACGCTTGTCGACGTTTCCGGAATTGTCATCTACTTCAGCGTCGCTCAACTCATTTTGCGAGGGACACTGCTTTAGCACATAGGGTTTTGCCAAGGAGGGTTCGGTGCATCGCTTTATCGAAGAGCTCAAGCGCACTCACTATGTCGGCTCCCTTCGAGAATCAGATATCGGCAAAGAAGTCGTCCTTTTTGGTTGGGTGCATGCCCGCCGAGATCACGGCCACTGCATCTTTATCGACCTCCGCGACCGGGAAGGGATTGCCCAAGTTGTGTTCGATCCCTCGGAAAGTCAAAAGGCATTTGAAGTCGCCGAGCAAGCGAGAAGCGAGTGGGTGATAGCAGTTCGAGGAGTGGTGCGTGACCGCGGAACGATGCGTAACCCAAAGCTAGCAACGGGAGCAGTTGAAGTCCTCGCAAAAGAAGCCGCTGTTCTCAATCGGGCAGAAGGACCAATCTTTCCCATAGAAGACCAAATCGATGCACTAGAGGAAACCAGGCTTGAATACCGCTATCTCGATCTCCGAAGGCCCAAAATGCAGCGGAATCTCATGCTGCGCTCCAAGCTATATCATTGCATCCGCAACCATTTTGCAGAACATGGATTCGTTGAAGTAGAAACGCCTCTTCTTGTCAAGTACACCCCTGGCGGCGCTCGGAATTTTTTGGTTCCTTCTCGGCTCCATCCAGGCGCTTTCTATGCCTTGGCCGAAAGCCCACAGCTTTTCAAGCAGCTTTTGATGGTGGCTGGATTTGATCGCTATGTTCAAATCGTGAAGTGCTTCCGAGATGAGGACTTGCGGGGGGACCGGCAACCTGAGTTCACTCAAATCGACGTTGAAATGTCCTTTGTATCGGAAGACGATATTTTTGAGGTCATTGAAGAACTGATCGTGAAGGTGTGGAGGGAAGTCC
>JANWYL010000342.1 GCA_025056955.1 Sandaracinaceae bacterium
GGCATATCCCGAGAACTTGGAGCTTTCTCACGCCACCTCTCAAGGTGCCCCTGTTCACACCTGCCAATTCCGGAAAGAATACCAAACTCACGTGTGGTTCTGCCCTACAACTTGCCAATTACCACACAACTAACTCTCAAAACCAGCTGAGATTGGAGTACCATTGGCTTGTCCATGTTCTATGTCCTCCTGCTCATAGGCATCTTCCTGATCCTCATTGGCCTCGTCGTGCTTTTTGGTATCAAACGCCTTCCGCAACCGAGCGCATCTCCATCCTCCACCTCGCTCAAGCAAGGAGAGGCCAGCCCTTCACCGTCTTCGAATTTGGCTCCTGCGTCGCCCGGAAGCTCACAAGCTCCCACCAAGCGCGAAGTGCCCGAGCTCACCGCCGCTTACGGTGAGGCCGTACTGCGCGCCCGCAAAGAGCAGGAGGAGGCAAACACCATCAAAAATCCGCCCTTTCAGTCGGACACCATCAAAGTGGAGCCCCCCAGTCAACCTGAAATCGTCATCGAAACCCCCAAGCAGCGCCGGGCCCAACGATACGAGCCGACGATTCAAATTTCGGCCAACGAACTGCAATCCCTCTTCGTAGAAGAAGAGGGAACCACGCTCGGGATTGACCTTCGCGAAGCGAGTCGGAAGCGCAGCCGCATATCTCTCCAATCGGAGTACGATCTTTCGGTTGAATTCTCCATTCCCACCATTGACGAGGAACCAGTAGGCCCAGCCTCCCCCATCCGCATCATCGCTGGCGGCGCCACTGACGTGGGTCGAAAGCGCAAGCACAACGAAGACGCCTTCGCCATCGACGAGGAACGTTCCCTTTACATCATCGCAGACGGAATGGGCGGCTATGCCGCAGGCGAGGTTGCCAGCCAAATGTGTGTCGAAGCAATCCTCCGCGCCTATCGCACAAACCACTTCGGCGGGCAACCGATCCCTGGCCTTCCTCCTCGCGCCGACGAACTCATCCGCGCCATCCAGCTTGCCAACTTGGAGATACTCACCGAATCACGCACCAACGAAGCGCGTGCCGGAATGGGCACCACAGTCGTCGCAATGAAGGTGGTCCCCAAACATCAGCGGGCATACATTGCCCATGTGGGTGATAGCCGCCTCTACCGGCTCCGAGGTGATGAGCTGCTTCAAATCACTGCTGATCACACCTTGGGGGCTCTCGGTGTCACAGGTCCGGCCGCCCACAAACTCTCCAGGGCCGTCGGCGTATTTGATGAGGTGGAAGTTGACCTAAACATCGACGTCCCCCAAGCAGGAGATATCTACCTTTTGTGTTCGGACGGTCTTTTTAAAATGGTCCACGAGCTTCGAATCGTTGAAATTCTCAAGGCAGAAAAAGAGCCCCAGGCAGCAGCCAATGCCCTCATCATGGAAGCAAACTTGAGGGGGGGCAAAGACAACATCAGCGCAATCGTTCTTCACGTGCATGCTGCCGGAAAAGACTCAAGCTAGCCTGGGCCCCATAAATCATCACAAAGCAACCATGGCACCAATTCTCCCTCTAGCAGGCCTTTCGGTCAGTCTCTCAATCGATGCAGTCGCTGTGTCCCTCGCGCGAGGAATTGCTCTCCAGCGCCCCCAAGCCAAGCACATCCTCTCTGTTTGCCTGTATTTTGGTGGGGCCCAGGCAATCATGCCTCTTGTGGGCTTCGAGCTCGCCAAGGCACTTGGCGCTTGGGTGGCAAATTGGGAACGGTGGCTTGCTGTGCTCCTTCTCTTCACTCTTGGCGGGC
>JANWYL010000343.1 GCA_025056955.1 Sandaracinaceae bacterium
CGAAGCATCACCTCGAATGGGCAAACGATTCCAGGCGCCCTCGAATTTGCCAGCTGGTTTGGCATCGACAAGGACACCTTTTTCGTCCTCATTGGCCATGGGATTGTCCCCCTCCAACTCACAATCGCCCTGGCCTATGCGCTGACGCCCCTGGCCGAACGTTTTTATGATTGTGACCGAGAGAAGGAGCTCATATCAGAGCTCGATCGCTGGCTTCGAAAAGGCAATCGCCCAGCTGTGTTGGGAGGCCTTGCATTTGTGGGCGCCTTGGTTGCCCTGGTCGCTGGGAGCGCAAGCGGTATGTCTTTGCTTGGGTTGAGCTTGCTTCTTCCTTTTGGGGCCCTGATGGCCATCTTGCCGCTTTTTGGAAAAGAAATGTGGCGCTTTCTCTTAAGTGGGCGCGGTGTTCCCCTCTGGCTTCAAACGATCCGCGCTTTGGGGTGGGTTGGAGCGATTTCTTTCCACATCGGTGCTGAATACCTCGCGCTCGAAATCGGTTGGTTCAGCGCCTACATGATTGCTGCTGCAATTGTTTTCCTTTCGCCCGCACCCTGGCTCTCCCTTTTTGGCTTTTTGCTCACCAAACCCTGGCGCACCCTTAACATCGATTGGGGTTCTCCTGCGCGCAGCCTTTATTTGCTCCTCCTTTTTTTGGTTGCGCTGAGTGCCGTTGTCATAATGGGTGCCCTTTCGGACTTGCCTGGAGGATTTGAAGGTGCCCTCCTTTTTGCGGGCATCTTGGTCGCGATTGGGGTGCTTGGTGCTGCTGGAAAACTCCCCAAGGAAAAAGCCGCAAATTGGAGCCAGGCCACGCTTGGAGCCAGCTTAGCGCTCCTCGTTTGGCTCGAAGCTGGAAGCGCCCGTTTTGACTTCTATCGCTATGCCGGAGGAGATTTCCGAAGGCGTGGCCTAAGGGAGCAAGCGATTTTGGCCTACGAAAAAGCCCTCGAGCACGCGCCTTCCAAAGAACGCAATCGCATTGAAAAGAGGCTCGAAGAACTTCAAACAGAAAAATAGGGCTTGCAAAAAACACATCGACCCTTCGCCGCGAAAGAAAGGTGAGGCAAAATCCTTGTATGCGTAGACCGCGGGGCTTGGTGATTGCATTGGGTTTCGTTGGAGGCTGCATCTGTGCGCCGCCAAATGACCCGATCATCCTCCCATGGAACAGCAAAAGGGATGTTGACGCTGGAAAAGACGCCCGTCGATACCAAGACGAAAGGGAGCTTTCGGGTGGTGAAGAAGGGGGAGTTCTTGAGGTGGATGCGTGGGAAGGGGTTGAAATCGATGCATGGGAAGGAAGCCACGAGGACGGAAGCCCCTGGTCTTCAAGCGAGGAGGGAGGCCTTGCAAGTGAAGATGGCAGTCCATTTGGCAATGCCGACGGAAGAGGCGGTTTCGGAAGCATTGACGTTTGGGTTCCTCCTGGCATTGACGCCAACCTGCGCTTCGATGGGACGATGTGGCCCTCCCTCGATGGTTTCTCATTCAATTTTGACGCCCGCATTGACGCGAGATGGCCCGATGCCAATTTGCGATGGATTGATACGGGCCGCCTGGACATTCCTTTAATGGCAAGAACAGACGCTTTCATTCCGCCAGGAGTTAATGAAGACTTCGACGCAGGCACTTGCAGGCGGAGCCCCTGGCCTTGGAGTCGACGCTGTCGCCCATGTGGCCGATTGGTCAGTCGGCTTTCTCCCCTTCCAGACAGTTGCCTTCCACGTTGTCAAAGCTCAACCCGG
>JANWYL010000344.1 GCA_025056955.1 Sandaracinaceae bacterium
GCAAGTGCCCCCAGCAACTTGCGCCGACTCGCGGCTTCGACTCGCGAAAGAAACCAGCGCGCGAAAATGGCGCAAGTCAGTAAAATGCCAACATAGACAAGCTCAACCTCAAAAAGCGCCAATTGAGCCATTGTTCTAATTTTTTACCTTCTCCAATTATAAGTTGGAGCTTGCGGAATGAGAAAAAACATCAAAAAAGTTGCCTCAATTTTTCTTTCCACTCACACTCGATACGAAACGTGGTGGATCGCTCCCTCATCGATTCGATTCGCGATCGGATTGACTTGGTCGAATTGGTAAGCGGCCATGTGATGCTCAAGCGAGTTGGCTCGAGTTACCGCGGCCTCTGTCCTTTTCATTCTGAAAGAACTCCTTCTTTTTACGTGCATCCTGAACGCAAGTTTTTCTATTGCTTTGGCTGTCGAGCTTCAGGTGATGCTTTCGAATTTTTGATGCGAATTGAAGGAAAAACTTTTCCGGAAGTCTTGCGGGCTCTTGCTGAACGAGCTGGCGTGGTTCTGCCCGAGCACGCTGGAGAAAGGGCTGGAGAAGATCGCCGAGCAAGGGAGCACAAAAAGCGGCTTCTCGCAATCCTTGAGCGCGCCACTCAATTCTTTGTGCAGATGCTTAAGGCGCATCCCCATGCTTCTCGGGCATGGGAGGAGCTTGAGCGGCGCCAGGTGCGGGAAGAGGTGGTTGAGGCCTATCGCTTGGGTTACGCCCCCCCTGAGGGGAATGCCTTGGCTCGGCATTTGAGCGAGAATGGGGTTTCAATGGCTGACGCCGAAGAAGTGGGCCTCGTTTTTTCCAAAAGGGGAAGCACGTGGGTCGATCGCTTTCGGCATCGCTTGATCTTTCCGGTTAGCGATTCACAAGGACAAGTGCTTGGCTTCAGCGGGCGAGCGCTTTCTCCCCTTCCAGACGATGAACCAAAGGGAGAGACCCCCAAATACCTCAATACCCCAGACACTCCCCTTTTTCGAAAGGGGGAACTGCTTTTTGGCCTTCACCAAGCGCGCCTTGCCATGCGTCGGGAGGGAGTGGCGATTTTATGCGAAGGCAACTTCGATGTGCTTGCTGTGCACAAGGCCGGCTTTGCAAATGTTGTTGCGCCGCTTGGCACAGCGATTACCTCTGAGCAGGCTCGTCTGTTGCGCCGCTTTGTGCCAGAAGTGATTGTGCTCTTTGACGGCGATGCGGCGGGGCGTAAGGCCTTGTGGCATGCGGCAAAGGTCCTTGGTGAAGCGGGATTGACCATGCGCCTTGCCTTGCTTCCCGACGGAGAAGATCCCGACAGTTTTGTGCGTGCTCAGGGAGAAGCTGCACTTGCTCAACGCCTCAAGCATTCAAGCCCCCTCATTGAGTTCCTGATCGAATCAAGTGCGGATGAGGTGGGCAGAGACATGAGAAAACGCATCCAAGCGATTGAGTCGCTAGGTGCACTGCTCTATCGGATTGTCCAACCCGTCGAATCACACCTTTACGTTCAGGCAATTGGGCGTGCATTTGAAATCACGGATTTGAATATCGTGCGCCAGGCATTGAAAAGAGGTGCCCGTCAGGCCTTCGCTCAAGGGGAGGCTCCTCTTCCATCTCCTAGAGACCCTCAACCATCCCCTTTGCCGCCAGACCCAGTGGAGCTTGAGATTTTGGGTGCTTTCTTGGATCAACCCCATGCGTTTTCTCAAAACATGGTTCAGGAGCTTTTCGACCTTTTGACGG
>JANWYL010000345.1 GCA_025056955.1 Sandaracinaceae bacterium
CGTCTTGCCCAATTGGCGCTCGCTCCAGCGTGAAGAACAAGTCTTCTACTTGCCCCGGCTTGAGGGTGAGCGAGCGGGTTTGGGTCAGCCACCCCTCTCGCGAGACGGCGATCGTGTGCTCGACTCCAGGTTCAAGATTGGTGATGCGATAAGGGGTGAGGGCCTCAAGTTCTTTACCGTCAATGATGATTTTTGCGCCAGAAGGCTTGCTTGAAACATTCACCACTGCAAAGTGGGCTGCGCTTATCCTTTCAAGCCGAACCTCGACCTTGGCGTGGGGTTTTTGTTCCGTGAGCTCCACCTCGACACTCTTAGGGAGATGGCCATCGCTTGATACTTGGATCACGTACTTTGCAAGGGGCAGTTCCTTGAGAACCGCAGGCGTCCGCTCTGGCCGGCGCACTCCGTCAACTGCAATTGCCGCTCCTGGAGGGTCGCTTAGCACATGAATTTGTCCTGGGCCCTTTGGTGAGGCGGGTTGGTTTCTCACAGCCTGCACCGCAAAGAGGGCCACCCCCAAAGCAGTGAGAGAAATGCCGATTGCGGCGATCCAAGGCCAGCTCGTCGCAGGTCGGCTTCTTACACCCGAAAGGGTGGCTTCTTTTTCTTCGGCCTCTGCCTGCGCAACGAGAATTTCTGCGAGTTGGCGGCCTTGGGCCAAAAGCTTTCGTTGTTCTTCGAGCTTTTCGGCGAAAAGCCGCTGCATCCACTCGCCTGTCGAGATCGTCGAGACCTTGAGCTGCGACTTGCGGACAAAGTCCTCGATTGCAGCCTGCATCTCGCGGGCAGACTGAAAGCGTTTATCTGGGTCTTTTTGGAGGGCTTTGACGATAATCGCCTCGAGCTCTTCAGGGATTTGAGGATTGAGCTCCCGAGGCCTGGGATACTCGCCATCGAGAATCAGGCGGATGGTTTCAAGCTCGTTTGGGCCTTTGAACAGGCGCTTTCCCGTCGTGAGTTCGAACAAAATGATCCCCAACGAAAAGAGATCGCTTCGCGCATCGAGTGGAAGGCCACTTGCCTGTTCAGGGCTCATGTAGGGAATTTTCCCGGCAAGAACCCCAGCGCTTGTGTCTTCCAGTGGGTTGCGGCCAGCTTTGGCAATCCCAAAGTCGACGAGCTTCACATCGCCGCTAAAAGTGACAAGGATGTTTTGAGGCGAGACATCGCGATGCACGATGTTGAGGGGCTCGCCGTCGATCGTTGTTTTTTCGTGTGCATAGGCCAGTCCCGCGCAACAACCAAGCACAATTGCAAGGGCTTGCTCAAGGGGAAATTGCGATTCGCCCTTCTTCTTCATCTGGCGGATGATCGAACGAAGGTCTTCCCCGTGGATATACTCCATCGCGATGTAAAACTGCCCCTCTTGTTCGCCAACATCGTATATGTGACAGATGTTTGGGTGGTTGAGGGTTGCTGAAATCCGGGCTTCGTGGAGGATGAGATCGACGAAAGCGCGATCTTTGGCGAGGTGAGGCAGGATGCGCTTGACAACGATCAGCTTTTCAAACCCAGCCACTGAGCGCTGGAGGGCAAGGAAGAGCTCAGCCATTCCACCGACCGCAAGGCGTCGAAGGAGGGTGTACTTCCCAAACCGCCTGGGAAAAACCTCTTCTCCCTTGCCTGCTTCGGGCTCTTGCGCAGGCCTGGCCTCTTTTGACTTTTGAATTCGGGAGGACTCAACCGAGCTCCCCACACGGGCGCTTTCC
>JANWYL010000346.1 GCA_025056955.1 Sandaracinaceae bacterium
GTGGGATTTGGGCAAAAGGGGAACGCTTTTGGTGCTGACCACCCAAAGCGGCAAGGTGCACGAGACCGAAAGACGGGTTGGTCACGTCCGTCACTACGCGCAAAGCGAAATGAGGGAGCTTCTGGCAGCAACGGGTTGGAGGGCAGAGAGGATTTGGAATGCAGGCTTTCCTTTTCACGATCTCTCGAAGTGGATAGCCAACCTTGATCCAGAGCGGGCAATGGAGCGTTTTGGCACAAGGCCTTACGGTGCAATCGAAAAGGGGGTGGCTATCCTGCTGCAAGGCCTTTTCCGATTGAATTCAAATCGACGCGGAGCCCAGCTTTTTGTGCTGGCCCGAAGATAACTCGTTGTTTTAAGCAATGTCATACACAGGATGGATAAGAGGTCGAGCGAGAGATGAAGGTTCGAAACGTGAGGCATAAAAAAAAGGCTTTGTGGGGGATGGTGATTGGGCTTTGGTGCGGGCTGGCCTGGGGAGCCAGCTGTGGCAGCGGCGATTCGGCCACGCAGCCCAAGCGGAGTGAAGGTGCAACAGGAGGTGAAAACAGCCAGGGGAAAAGTGCCAGCCAGCAGGTGGACCAGGTGGATGGCTTGGATCTTTCGAATTTGGCGACGGCCGAGCGAAGGGTGTTTTGGGCGATTGCAAACGACATGCTTTCGCCTTGTGGCGAGCCGGTTAGCGTGGCGCGTTGTGCCCGGGAGGGGCGGCCTTGTCGCGCGTGCATGCCCGCCTTGCGATACATTGCGCGCCTGATTTCCGAGGGAATGGAACGCTCAGAGATCGAAGAGCTTTACGAGCTCCGCTACGGACGTAACCGAGAAGTTCAGCTCGAAATTGAGGGGAGGCCCATCCGCGGTTCACCAATGGCGCCAGTGACTTTGGCCATCTTCAGTGATTTCGAATGCCCCTTTTGCGGTCGTGCCCATCCGATCATCCGGGAAATTTTGCGTGAATTCGAGGGGAAGGTGCGGGTGATTTTTTTTAACTACCCCCTTTCATCCCACATCCATGCCATGCCTGCAGCCAGGGCAGCCATTGCGGCCGGCAATCAGGGAAAGTTTTGGGAGATGCACGACCTTCTTTTCGATCACCAAGATGCATTGAGTGAAGAAGACCTGAGCCGATACGCGCGGCAGCTTGGCCTTGACATGGAGCGCTTTCGTGCGGACATGCGCTCAGAGGAGACGCAAAAAAGAATCGAAGCCGATCGCAACCTTGGCCGTGCGATTGGAGTGGACCACACCCCAACCATTTTCATCAACGGGAGGCGCTTTGATGAATCGCTCACCTCCTTGGCCTCCTACCTCCGCGAAACCTTGGATTCACTCTAGGTGTGTCAAGCGAGTGAGCCCTTCCGCCTGGTGAGAGGGAAGGGAGAAGGGGGATTTTCCTCTGCCATGAGTACCCATTCGCTTTGCTCAAAGATGTTGATCCGGTCTCCAAGGTCTTCTTCCCATCGCGTGATGACTTCGACCCACTCAAGGGATAGGGTGTTCGTTGAAGGCGAAGGAGGAATTGGCGGAAAGCCATGGAGCGCACGTTCGAGGAGAAGGGCATCAGCTGGGTCGATGCGCGTCAGAGCAAGCCCCAAGTTGAACTTTTGCTCAAAAGGGTGTTGCCTTGCGTG
>JANWYL010000347.1 GCA_025056955.1 Sandaracinaceae bacterium
TTCTGGGCTTAAACTGGGTATGTGGCGCGCTTTCGCCTTCGTTTCCTTCAACAGGAATTCGATCTCGTAGGCCCAGAAATTCGAATTGGCCGCAGTCCAGATTGCGACATCACAATTGATGATCCCTTGGTTTCGCGGCAGCATGCCCGAATTGAAATCCGAAATGGAGTGGCCTACATCATTGACACAGGCAGCCTTAACGGGGTGAGGATCAATGGACGCCTTGTCAAGGGGGAGCAGATGCTCAAAGACGGGGATCGAATTCGCCTCGGGAGCCAGGAACTGGTTTTCACGATGGTTTCTCGCTCAGGGCGAGCGGCTTGGCCCACTGGTTTCATGCGCATTTGCCATGCCTGCGGGGCGACTTATGCCGAAGGCATGACGAGTTGCCCAGCTTGTGAGGCTCCAGCCCTCAACTCCGACGAAATGGTGGCAGAAAAAACCGGCAGTGTGCGGCTAGGAGGAGAAAGAGAAATGGCTTCTTCCCCCGTTGGTGGGGATGTTGTTGACACCGTATCAGGCTTGCGCGTTGAATCCTGGTCCACTTGGTCGTATCGCCTCTTTGACGAAATCGACAAGGCTTTTGACAATGGACAGGTTCACCATGCGGAACGCCTGCTTCGCCGGATTGCGAAGGAAATCGATGAACGATTTGCACGAGGGGAAAGGATCGATGCCTCCATCGTTTCCCGGGCAGGAAGGGCGGCAGTTGTGATTGCCAGCCAAACTGGTTCGAGCGACTGGTTGGCATGGTGTTTGAGCTTGCATCGAAGGCAATCGATGGTTCCATCTGAACGCATCATTGAAATGCTTGAGCAGCTCGATCAGGCCTCATTTCCAGATCTCGCCGTGTTGGTTGAGGGCTTTGTGCAGTGGCGAAGGGCCCGTGCAGTTGCAGGCGAGCCCATGCGCGGCGGAGAGGTCCAGCGCCTTTTGCGGCTTGAGCAGTTAGCAACTGGTTTGTCGCGAGCCAAGAGCTAAGAGTAGGGAGTGATCACGCAAGCTTTTTCAGGAAAAGCCAAGCTGATCAGGCTGCCCCTTGGAATTTGAACCACTCAACCCATTGGCGTTTCGACTCCAGGAAAGCCCCAATTTCATTCTCAAAAGCATGAGCCATAAAAGGGCTTATTGCTTTTCACCTTGCTCTTTTTTCTCCCATGCCTTTTTAAGAGGAAGGCAAAGTGGCTCGTTTCTTCCCGCCGAGCAGAGAATCACGGCGATCTGGCCGCACCCTTTGGCCTCAAAGCGGCTTTCTCCTCTGTGCTCAAGCTCAACTGCGTTACAGCGCAAGGCGGCCATTGCTTGGTGGCGCGCCACTTCTTCAAGGCTCCAGCTGCCGCAAGCGGTTGCCACAAGGAGGAGCAAAAAGAATAACCTTCTTTTCAAGCTGATCCCCTAACCTGGATTGCGCTGGAGTGCTCCGATGACCCAAAAGAGGATGACGAGAAGGCCAGCAAGCCCCGCTCCATCGAGGAAGGCTTGCCACGCCTCGCTTCCCCATTTTGTCCCAAGCCATTTGTCGAGGTGATGCAGTTGGTCAAAGCGAAGCCAAGCCCATATGCCAGCTGCGCTTGC
>JANWYL010000348.1 GCA_025056955.1 Sandaracinaceae bacterium
CGATCTCAAGCCCTCAAATATTTTTTTAACGAATCACAACAATATCAAGGTTGTCGATTTTGGATTGGCAAAAGCAGACGGTCTTGATCGCCTGACACGAACAGGAGAAGTCACAGGCACTCCCATTTATATGGCGCCAGAGCTGTTGACTGGTCGAATTGGGCGAGAACCAGATCCGCGAATCGATGTCTATGCATTTGGAGTGGTCGCCTATCAGATGCTCTCGGGCACCTTGCCTTTTGGGAATAGGAAGCATCCTGGTCAGTGGATGGTGGATGTGGTGGAGGGAAAATGCATTCCACTGTCCACGCGCGTTCCCAATTTACCTGTTGCTTGGGTCCAGGCAGTGGAGCGAGCGATGCATCCTCGTCCACAAGCAAGGCCCTCCAATGCGCGCGCTTTGTTACGTGAGTGGGCTCCTCTCCTTTCTCCTTGGACTGAAGAAAAGGCAAAAACATGATCACTCAAAAGCCTTGGTGGGAGATGGATTTCTTGCAGGTTTTAGGCTATATTGAACCAGGGTGCATTGATATTCGTCAGTGCACTTAAATCGCTATGAGCGAGTAGGACAAACGCATGGCCAAGCCCTCTTCCTCCAACAATCAGCAGCATGCGAAAGTTCAGTCGAGGGCAGCTCGAGTTGCCGCATCCCAGGGGAAGGGAAGCACTTTGAAGTGCTTATCGGGTGAAACGCCCAATGAAGAGGCACAAGCGGTGGAAACTTCTCAATCAGCATCTTCAATGACCATGCACCGCGATTTGAAGCGCGATCTAAAGGGAGGGAGCGGAGTGAAGTCTACAAGTCGCACGTCTCGCGCTTCACCGAGCGGGACCGCTGCAGCCATGAAAAGCCTTGCCCAGAGGCATGCTGCTTCCTTACGTCCCAGCCTAAGCATAGACGAGATCTCTCAAGAAGCGAGGCGCATCGTCATGGAAAATGACGCAACGGCGCTTGCTGCGTTGATTGATGGGCTCACGGCTGAACGAGGGGTTGCGGAGAGGTCAAAGCACATCGATGAGATACTTGCCGTCAAGCCGGATATGTTCGTTGCCTTTATCGATCGCTTTGTGCAGCTCATTCTTTCGCCTCATAAGAAAGCTGCCCAAAGTGCAGCATCTGTGCTCCCTGTAATGGCGAAACTTGCGCCTGCCCGTGTCGCCAAGCACCTCTCAGTTCTGATTGAGGGGTTTGACCAAGCGACAGAAGGAGGGCGCGATGGGCTGGTGTCCACCTTTGCAGCGCTATGCACAGCTTCAGTTGCTTATCAAAAGCGTTTGGAGCCCGTCTTGGAAAAAGCTTTAGAAGTGGCGGAGCCCAAGTCACTTCGTCGGTGGGCAGAAGTCATTTTGCCTGCCCTTAAGGGAGAGCCTCATGCGCGAGCGCGTGCGGTGGTTGAGGGGCGGCTCCCGAGGATTCCACGTTCTTTGGCATTGCCAATTGCCACTTTTCTTGGCGTAAAGCTTCGCCCAGGGAGCCAAACGGGGTAATTCGATTTTGCGAAAGAAAGTTTTAGAGCTG
>JANWYL010000349.1 GCA_025056955.1 Sandaracinaceae bacterium
CGACCTGATGGGGTGCGTTTCGAGAATCTCGATATCATCATGCCAAAGAGCCATCTTTCTGGCTCGGTTTTGCTCGGCTTCCATAATGAGCTAAGGGTTCAAGCCAGAGCAGAGGCTGATCTCAGCGATCTTGAGCGCATTGAGCGTTTCGCAGTGGCTGGGAAGGGGATCCTCAGCTGTGAAATTCATGGTGTCTTCCAAGAGCCCCACCTCAGTGGTCATGCCCATTTGAGCGCTTTTGAGTTTGGGGGGATGAGGTTGGGTGATCTTGATACCGATGTGGTGCTCGACCCAGATGGCTTGGGTGTCACCTTCCCAACGGCTGTGTTCACAAAGGGTGAAAGCAAGTATATCGCCAATCGGCTCTACCTCGACTTTCGGAAGGGGCGCTTTTCTCTGAGTTCCACCATCGAGCTTGCGCGTCTCAAACTTGGGGATTTTTATCACGTATTTGGTTTTGAGGAGGATGAGCGTTTCCGCCCATATGAGGGGGTCGTAAAAGGAAAGGCCCTTTTGCAATACACAAACGGTTTTCCGGGCGACTCACCGTCTGGCACATTGCTGGTTGATTCGGTGCTCGATGTTGAATGGGCTTCGCTCAATGGATATCGCTTCGAGAAGGGGAAGATGCTTGGAAAATGGGTGTGGCGGGATTGGTCGAAAGGTTATCGAGGGGGCGAGTTGGTGGTTGAGAAGGGGATGTTGCAAAAGGGAGATGGTGAAGTGGCTTTTTATGGAACGATGAAGGAGGGAGGAATCGTTGAATTCATTGTTGGTGGCGAGCGCATACCCATCAAAGCAATTGAGGGGATCGGTGACAGGTGGCCATCAGTAGAGGGGGAGGTAGAGGTGATCGCACGGGCTTCTGGACCAGCTGATCAAATGGTTGTCGATGCAGACCTGGTTCTTACCAAGATGGGTTATGCAGGAAGAAGATTGGGTGATGGTCGATTGTACGTGCGGATGACCTACGATAACGATCCCTGGGTGCAAGTGACGAGAGGGTGGGAGTTCGAAAGGGCACCCCATGAAGAGGCTTGCCTCTATGGGCGAAAGGGGCTAGCAACTGCAAACTGGCCAGAGGATCCTCCAATTCGTACCGTCGACGGTTGGCAACGCCCGCTTGAACGGCCGAGCGCATTTATCGTGTGCGGCAATCTATTGGATGGAGCGGTTGACATCGATCTTGCGATAGGTAGGCAATCGACTTACCCCATTCGTGGGAAGGTGTGGATCGATGAACTTGATTTGGATCGCCTGTTGCGGGGTAGAGAGGAGGGAGTTACCCAAGCTTGGGTGAAGGGTTCGCTCGATTTCTTGGATGGGGGGATCAAAGACCTTCCTTCGCTTCGAGGGCTGGCCAAGTTAGAAGAGGTGGTCATCGAGCGCCGCGAGGCCCAGATCCGGAGCAGCCAACCGATCCTTGTGGCTTTCAATAGTGGGCGCCTCACAATTCAACAGGCCCTCTT
>JANWYL010000034.1 GCA_025056955.1 Sandaracinaceae bacterium
ACCAAATGCGCACACACCGTCTCCACAGAAGCCAATGGCATCGCCCAAGGCATCGAGGCCAGCATCTCGATGCGGAGAAATATGGACATCAAGCCCTGCATCGATGAGCGGAGGTCCTGCATCGACGAAAGGCGAATCGAGGCGCATCGAGGCATCTTGGATGTGTGCATCTGATGAGATGAATGCGTCTGGGGGTGGGATGATGATGGGTGAGTCGGTTGGAGGTCCTGCATCGACCACCATGAGAGGAGGAGTATCTAGGGAGGGGACCCCTCCGTCTCGTGGACCAGCATCCATGGAAATCGATGCATCAGGCACGCCTGCATCGAGGAATACGCACATCCCGCTGCTTGGCTCACATACCAAACCTCTTGGGCATCGGCAGTCCTGGGGACAGGCGAGGCAGTTCTCACCGAGCTCTGGTTCGCATGAACCATTTGGGCAATGGCGCTGGCAAGAACCAGCAACGCAATACGTTCCTTCTGGACATCTGCAATCAATTGGGCATGTTTCGCAGTTTTCTCTCAAGTCGGGTTCGCAACGGTCATCGCCACAACGCGGTGGGCCAATGCATGCTCCTCCGACGCAGACCAAGGGCCGAGGGCAGAGGCAGTCTATGGGGCAAGTTGTACAATTTTCACCATCATCGGGGTTGCAGACCCCATCACCACAACGATTTCTCAAACACTCCCCGCGCACGCAGAGGGTACCACGTGGGCATGGGCAGTCCTCTGGGCATGTTTCGCAATTTTCGCGCGCTTCAATTTCGCAAAGCGAATTACCGCAGCGCTCCGCATGGACGCACAAGCCTCCTAAACAGCGGTGGCCAGGAGGGCACGCGCAGTCCTCTCGGCATGTTTCGCAGTTTTCACCAAAATCAGGTTCGCAGCGGCCATTGCCACAGGGGGTCTCCCTACACATTCCTCGGATGCACCTTTGCCCCCTTGGGCACATGCAGTCTGCTGGGCATATCTCGCAATTTTCGCCAAAGTCGGCTTCGCAATGGCCGTTGCCACAAGGGATCTCCCTACACATTCCTCCGATGCACGTTTGCCCCCTTGGGCACACGCAGTCTTCTGGGCAATTGGAACAGTTTTCTGCCCCACTACAGAGGCCATCCCCGCATCTTGAAATTCCTCCCAAGCACCTACCGCGCACACACGTTGAACCCGCAGGGCACATGCAGTCTTCTGGGCACGTTTCACAGTTTTCACCGATTCGCGATTCGCACGTGCGATTGCCACATTGGTTGACGAGAAGGCATTCACCTCCTTCGCAACGGGTACCTGCTGGGCATACGCAATCGGACGGGCAAGTGCTGCAGTTCTCGCCGGCCTCAGGTTCGCAGCGGTCGTTGCCACACCTTGCCGCAAGGCGGCACTCCCCTGCGCGACACATCGTCCCGGGGGGACACACGCAATCGGATGGGCAAGTGGAGCAGTTTTCACCCTCTCCGGGCTCGCAATTCCTGTTGCCACAAAGCGCAAGGGCGGAAGATGTAATGAGTGGAGTGATAAGACCTACGAAGAGAGGAAGAAAGGAATACGCCTTTTTCATTTGAACCTCCCAAAAAAAGTATACAGCTTTTAATGTGACATTTGCATCTACTCTTCATCAAGATAAAAGTTTCGAAGAGGTGAAAAATGAAGCAGGGCATTCACCCTGAGTACAAAGAAGCAATTGTGACCTGTGCCTGTGGGGCTGTTTATCGCACGCGCTCAACGCGTGGTTCTTTTGCGGTGGAGGTGTGCTCCGCATGCCACCCCTTCTACACAGGAAAGATGCGTTACGTGGATACCGCTGGCCGTGTCGAAAAGTTCAAGAGAAAGTACGAGAAATTTGGAAAAGAAGCAGGTGGTACTGCCACCTAGTTTTCTTTCTTAGGCCAAAAGGGCACGGAGGGGAGGAACCCGCAGGTCTGCAATGTCTTCAGAAATGCCTGCGAGCTCAAAAAGGGTGCGGATAATGTGTTCGGGGCGAATCACAACGCCAGTGGGAGAGAGGGCGCCGCTTTCTAAATCCACAGGAAGAGGAGCCATCCCAAAATCACTTGAGGCTCCAATTACGCGAGGCCGTATGCCCCCGCCAATGAGCAAGCAGGCATTCGTAAGCCAGTGGTCACGACCCCCTCGTTCGTTGAGGTAAGGCGTCCGCATGAACTCGCTGAAACAGAGAATGGTCGTGCGATCTAGCCACTTGCCCCCACTTGGATGGTCCTTTTGGCTGAGGAATTTCGCCAAGCGGGCAACTGCCGTCCATCCTTGTGCAAGGCGACGACCGTGCTCAGTTCTCCAATTGTTGAGATGGGTGTCAAGCCCTCTTGCTGCTTCAAAAGTGATGACGCTGGACACGCCATTGATCAAGGCTTGGGCAACGGCCGCAGCTTGGACGATGGGTTCACTCGAGTCCCACGGGGCACCATTTTCTCCAAAAAAGTGCCTTCTCACTTCTTCCATGTTTCGGCGTTCAGTGGAATTCTCTGGATAAAGCTCATTCAATGGCGTCCTGAAATCAAAGAGCCTTCCAAGCCGTCGAACGACATTCGATTGCATCCGCTCCCATGCTTCCCTGGCTTTGCGCAAAGTTGTTGAAAAACGGGCTCGAGGGCAGTTGAGCTGCTCTTCAAGGAAGGAGTGGATGAGTTCCTGGTGAAAAGAAGGTAAGGTTGGGTTTTGAGGGTTCAAAATCTGAACCAAGTCCCCAACGCTTTGCACAATCAAGGCAGAAGCCAAAGGTGGAAGATCCGCGTTGAAAGATTCAACCCGAAAAACGAGGTTTGGGATGGGGTTTGCTCTGGACACGTGGAAAGCAAGCCAGGTGGAGGCAGAGCTTCCGCGGGCTTGAAGGCCTGCGGGGGCTTTGCCTGTCAAGAAGCGTCGTCGCCCAACCTCATGGGTAAGGGTTTCCATGCTCATGCCTCGGACGACAGCAGAGCGCTCAAGCAGGGTGCTGTCGAATTCGCCCATGAAGGGGCCAAAAAGAACGCCCCTTACAGAATTTGGCCTCACACCCAAAATCGAATAACCGGTTTGGATTTGGGTCCTCTGAATCACATCGTCTTCATCCGTGAAACGATCTGGATCGCGCGGGTCCAGGCAGAGGAGAAGATCCCAACCACCCGAAAAATAAGCAAAAACGAAATAGCGGTTGATTCCTGTGGATGCCCGGGCCAAAGAACCCAAAACGTGATGGCCCCATCCTGAAAGGCCGAAAAGTCCACATCCTCCTACCATTCCCCTTATCAGTGCGCGCCGACTTAGCTGATTCATGGGAGGCTCCTAGTAAGTGTAAAAATCAGGATGCACCAGAAGAGCAACGCACATGGCCTGCCAAGCTGAACGCGCGGCGTTCTCTTGGTTATTCCCATTCGTCCGCGAAGTTTCGTAAGCCTTTTTCCACAGGTTGAGCCAGCTCTGAAGCTCCGCGGCCTGAAGTGCGAGGGAACGACCATGGAATCGCTCAATCAAATAGGCAAGGTTTTTGGCAATGCGATCACGACCATCTGCTTGCTCGGTGGTGTCTTCCTTTTTGGCTTCGGTTAAAAAAATCCGCTCGCTTTCACTTCTTCGCCACTCTTGATTGATGAGGTTTGCGCACACGGAGCGCGCGGCATCGTCAAGGAATTTCAAAAAGAGAGGGCTCACCTCGAGATCTTCTTTTGTCGACGCGAAAAAGTCGGGAATTCCAAGGGTCGAGCGAAAACGCTGAAACTGGGAGTGATTGGAATAATCCACCCAGCGCAAGCCTGTCGCTCGTTCAATGCTTGCTTCCAGTTGATCGATGTCAAGCCGCTTGAGCGGACGCCCTGGGCCAAGCCCGATATCGCTTTCAATTTTTTCTTCGTTGTCGACCCTTAACTCCTCAAATGTGGCTTCTTCTTGTGCGTGGCATCCATGCAACCAAAGGAATAGCAACAGCGAAGTGGAAAAAAACGGGGCGCAAAAAATGCGTGTCCCCGCTTTCCAAAAGAATCGCATACAAAATGCCCTCATCGCACCCTCCGATATGGCTCGCTTAGGACAATGGCTTGGACCAGGCTTCGGAAACTGAGCCCGCTTTCGAGGAAGGCTTTCTCATAGCTTTGAAGGAATGCAGCATCACTGGCTTCAATGGGTCGCCCGAGAAGCCACTCAGCGGCTCTTCGAACTGTGCAAGTGGTGAGGCGGCCATCTGCAAGCCCTGCCCGAACGATGCCCATTGGACCTTCCATGACGTGGATGCGGTGCTCTGGCCTCAAAAATTCGAAGACGCGGAGCATGCCAAGGTATGGAACTTGTTCGTTAGAGAGGGCGCGGGTCAGGTAATGCAAGCGACACCGCTCGCTGCACGCTTCTCGACCACGGGCACACTCCTGGCACTCTGGAAGGAAGTCGGGGAATTCAACGGGGTTGAGATACCCAGCTCCTTGCTGGGCCCAACGGCCCCAGTAGGCACCCATTGGCTCGAGAATCGCGTGACAGTACTTGCATCCCGCACGCTTTTGGACATCGGGCTCGCGTTGTTCAATTTCGTCGGCAACGGGCAAATGATCGGGAGGGGTCAGGGGGGCGCACAAAAAGGACTCAAGAAAATGGGCTGCGCGGGAACGCAGGGTTTGAAAACGCATGAGGTAAACAGGGCTTGTCAAGACACCGGCATGTTGTTCTGGGAGTTCGACTTGCTCCCAACGATCGATTTCATGGTACTGCAAGTTAGGTAAGCGCTCGAGATCGTAAGGCGAAGGCAGGAGGGGAACGCTATCGTACCAACGCAGTTGATGGCGCAAGTAGTGGACAATTGGACCATTGACAAATCCCAGGCGGCTTGAAAACAGAGAGGTGTAAGGGGCGTTTTGCTGGACCAGGCGTTGAACCCGTTGCTCAACCTCTCGGTTGAAGGATTCGATGATGGTGTTGTGAACAGCCCAGGTGTCGCACCAGATCAAATTCGGCCCACAGCCGCATCCTGGATCAAACTCCGACTCGCGAGTGGCGCAATCTTTTCCAGTAAGGTGCGAGCGGGGAGCTGTTTGGGCGTCGATGGCGCAAACACGGATTTTCGCGTTGGGGTCTGGATCCCAGTAGGGGTGTACTTCCACCCATCCGTCGAGCCCATTTTCATCAAGAATGGCTCGGCCCTCTTCAGTGAGCCTGCCTGCCTCGTTTTTACACGGGCCTCCAATTGGGCGCCTTCTTTCAGTCCCTCCAGGCCGATACCAAAAGAGGACATTTCCAGAATTGTCGCGGTGTTCAGCGAGGCGTTGTGAGAAATGAACGAGGCGAACGTTGCTTGCGTTGTTCCAAAGCAGGGAGCGATGGTAACGGGCGGCTCGCTTGGCAAAGGCTTCTGATTGGATCCACTCCTCAACAAATTCGGGAATTTTTTTGCCTTCCTTCAATTCCCGGATTTCTTCTAGAGAAGGTATTGTGCCTCTTAGGTCCAAAGAAAGCGCTCGAAGATAGGCTCTATCGTCAAGGTGGGGAACTTGGGCGCGGCAACCTTCCTGAGACTCGCGAGGGGGGTCAGAAAGGCCCTTCTGAGAAAAACTCAAGGCAATCCACACCCCAATTCCAAAAAGCGCTCCGGCCCACAATCTCCGATGGGGCTTATTCACCAGCCGGAATAGGTTGGATTGGTTTGGCATGGCTTGCTTCTACCTAAGCTATTCTCCAGACAACCAATGATCTTTTCAATAGCTGCCTGTCAATAGCTTCGTGCGTGGAATGAAAACGTGCGAGCTGGCCGGCTGGCCGGATTGCGCCATAATGGGAGCATGGCGTGGATTTCGCCTCTACTTCCCACAGGCGAGCTTGCGAAAAAATGGTCGGGGGCAGAAAGCCCATTGGGCTCCTCTTCTTCTGAATCAAAGGCGCACCCTTTTAAGCCAGAGCAGTTGAGCGCCACAGAGCTCCGGCTGGGAGTGGGCTTTATTGAGGCCTTGATTCCAGGGGGTGGAGACGTGCCTCGGGCAGACGAAAGAAGCCTTTTTGCGCTCATGGACATGCTCAACGATGCTCATCCTTTGCTCCCCCATGTGTGGTGGCACAGCGTGCGTTTCCTCAACAGTTTGGCCACGGTGCAAATGGGGCGGCCATTTTTGGCTCTTTCTCACGCTGAGCAAGAGGCCTTGCTTCGGAAATGGATGGAAAGCACTTGGATTGCCCCTCTTTTGCAAGGTTTGTCTTTTGCTGTGAAATTTGCACACTTTGATCGCCGCGAGGTGTACGAAAGACTCGGAGGACGCCTCAATGTGGTGAGGCAACTTGAGGCGGTGAGGTGGGCGAAACAAATAGTCGACGCCTCGAGAGATGGTTGCGACACGGAAATCGAATGTGAAGTGGTGGTGGTTGGCACGGGAGCCGGGGGAGCGGTTGTGGGTTGCGAGCTTGCAGAACGAGGCCATGCAGTGGTTTTTGTTGAAGAAGGGAGATGGGTGCGTCGAAACGAATTTACGGGAAGTTCAATACACGCCCACAAGCATTTTTATCGAGGGTGTGTTGCATTTGGAAACAATGCGTTTCCGATCTTTATCGGGCGTTTGGTCGGTGGATCAACCGCAATCAACGGGGGAACTTGTTTTCGCACACCCGAATGGGTGCTTGAGCGTTGGTGCAAGGAGATGCAGACGGAGGAATTCTCGCCAACTGCGATGGAGCCCTATTTTCTTCGGGTGGAGTCGCGGATTGATGTCCAAGCAGCAGACCCAAGGTACATAGGAAAAATAAGGGAAATTTTTGCGCGTGGTTGCGATGCGCTTGGATGGAGCCACTTTTCAATCCGCCGGAATGCACCTGGATGCGATGGTTCAGGGTTTTGTGATTTCGGGTGTCGAACGGATGCGAGAAAGTCCACAAACATCACCTACATTCCATTTGCCCTGGAGAAAGGTGCATTGTTGATCACCAGGCTAAAGGCAGAACGGGTGATTCTTGATGGAGAGCGTGCTGTTGGGATCGAGGCAAGTGCACCAAATGGAAGGAAGCACACAATTCGGGCAAATGTCGTTGTGTTGTCTGGTGGTGCAATTCCCACACCTCTTCTTTTGTTAAAGCAAGGGATTGCCAATTCCAGCAATCAAGTTGGTTGCAACATCACCCTTCACCCTTCTTTGGGTTTTTCCGCAATCTTTGATGATCTTGTGCTCGGAAAGGATGCAATTCCCCAAGGATATGGGTGCGATCAATTCTTGAAAGATGGCGTTTTGCTCATGGCTGCTCAACCGGACATCAATTATGCACCTCTCGTCACTCCTCTCGTTGGCGACCGCCTGGTGGAATTCATGAATGCACTTCCTCATGTGGCTTCCTTTGGTGTTTTGATTGCTGATCACGGAAGAGGAAAGATAGTTGGGGAAACAGACGGAATCGCCTTTGTCAGGTATTTCCTCTCCCATGAAGATGTGGCCAAAGCGCACGATGGCTTGGTTCGCATGGGTGAGATGTGTTGGGCGGCAGGGGCGAAGAGGGTGCTTCCAGCGGTATTGGGGTGTGCGGAGTATGGGTCAAAAAGCGAGTGGGAGAGGGATTTTGTCGGAAGGCGGCTATCGCCAAGCCAGCTGCTCATCACCTCTTACCATCCGCTTGGGAGCTGCAGGATGGGAAGAGATCCCAAAGCCAGTGTGGTTGACATCAACCATGAGACCCATGACATCAAGAACTTGTTTATTGTAGACGGGAGCACCGTGAATGGGCCACTTGGGGTGAACCCTCAGCTCACCATCATGGCCATGGCCACAAGGGCAGCAGAAAAAATTGCCGAGCGGGTTGCGTCGTGAGGTGGGGAAATGGTTACAACCACTAGGTTATTCATGGTGTAGGGGGAGATGCACTCCAAAAGCAGAAATTAGGGAGGAAAAGCCTAACTATTGAGGAGTGGGCCACAAAAGATGATGCAGGCACAACAAAAGAGGAGGATCAAGAGCCCGCTAATAATTCCAACGGCCAGAAGCACGCCAGATGCGGAAGATCCCTGACGATGCTCAAGTTGGGGTGAGGCTGGTGTCACGGGGGGAGGGGAAGCGTTCACCCAAGAAGGGTTTGATGGAGGTTTGGGGTCGGGATAAGGTTGGTTAGGGGAGGGAGCTCCTGGAGCTGCAAGATGGCTTGGTGGTGGGGTGGGTACTGGCGATGGATTTGGGTGATTCACAAAGGGCGCTGCTCCTGGTTGGGGTTTGGGTGTGAATGCCTGATTTGGCGTTGGTGTTGTTTGTTGGTTGGTGTGGGGCGGAGGCAGTTGGTAGAAATGGGGAGGATGTTGAGGTTGTTGTTGGAGGGGGAAAGACTGAGCGCGGGCCTCTCGAAAACGCAAAAGGAGCTGAGAAGCGTTGGGGATGCGTTGTTCGGGGCGTTTGGCAAGGCACAGGTCGACGAGGTGGGAGAAGGGGAGGGGAGCACTTGGAAGGACGGCGTGAAGGGGCGGGTGGGCCTCAACAAGGGCGGCTGTCATCGCAGCGATGCTGTTGTCTCTTGCAAAAGGGGTTTTTCCTGCAAATGCTTCGTAAATCATCACACCTAGGGACCACACATCCGCTGGAGGGCCTGCCCGACGGGCATCAGTGACTTGTTCGGGGGCCATGTATTCTGGAGTTCCCATCATTGTGCCGGTGCGGGTGACTCCCTTGGAGTCCGAATCCATGGTGCGAGCGATTCCAAAGTCGAGCACCTTCACGATTTCGAGACCCTCTCGGTTTGTGTGGAGGAAAACATTTTCTGGCTTGAGGTCGCGATGGACGAAGCCTTTTTCGTGGGCGGCTGCAATGGCATCGATCACACGCTCAAGGATGTGGAGAAGCTGAAGGATCACTTCTGTTGAGCGAGGGCATGGGAAGCGGTCGAAGCGCTCCCGCAGGTTTTCTCCCCGAAGGAGTTCCATCGCCACAAAAAGCATGCGACACTGAGCATCGTAGCCGGCATCGTATATTTCGATGATGTTGGGGTGGCCGATTTGAGCAGGGGCAGAAATTTCTCTCAGAAAGCGTTGCCGATGGGCCTCGTCATGGGCCAGTTCAGGATGGAGGACTTTGAGCGCCACAACCTTGCGTGATAGTTGATGAACGGCTTCGTACACCGCACCCATGCCACCTTCTGCGATAAGGCTAAGGATTTCGTAACGTTCACCAATTTGGGTGCCAGGTTCCATGACACTCTTCATGTTAGCCACTTCGCATGATGGATGAATCGCTTTTTTGATTGTTGGAATGGAGAAAGACCAACTGGGAAAGGGGCACGGAGAATGGACATCCGCAACAAAAAACCTCTTTTTGCTTTTGTTGTTTCCTTTGTGATGATATCGGGCTTCATGGGTTTTGGTTGGCTTCTTGCAAGTCAAGCCCCAGCATTAATGGGCTTCGAGACGACAATGATCGGGGCGTTAGAGAGGTGCTCTGAGGTTGTGCAGGCGGTGGGAAAGCCAATTCATGTTTCAGCTTTTGGTTGGAATTGCGGAAATGCCCGGGTTTCTGGAGCTTTTGGAAACGCGACATGGACCTCAACAATTCGGGGACCGCTGGGGTGGGGCTCGGCTGATTTTGTTGGATTCAAAATGGGTGAGTGGCATGTGGTGCAGTTGGTTGCAAGGGTGCAAAACAAAGAAATTGATGTGGTGGATTGCGTGAACAAATCTCTTCTGAGTGACCAAGAAGGGGAAAAAACAAGTTGGCCACGCTACGTGCAAATGAGGGTTAAGCAGCGAGTTGGAAATGCTCCCCTTTCTGAGCAAGCACTGTGCAAGGCTGAGATGATTTCAATTGATGTGGCAAAGATGGGGTGCCAAGTGAAAATAGAATGTCAAGACGCTGACGGTGCTCGCCAACCCATAGGGTGGGATTTTCAAGCTTACTGCATGCCTGGCTTCACAATTGTGAGCCAGGAAACAGCTGAGAAGCCCTCATTGCTTTTGACCCTTGCGCCTCCTCAAGCGAGAGGTGGAAACCTCAGCCGTCAAATCGCTTCGGAGCAGTGGGTGATTGGTTTTGAAATTCAGGAATTGTTGGAAGAGTAGAGGAAGCAATCTGCTACTCATGCTTTTGAAGCGCGCAGGAGCCGATCTGCAATTGCTGCTCCCAGGCCGGAAAGAGGAGGCAAAAGGACAAGAACAGCTTCCACCCCAAGGTCATCAAGATGACGCAAGGTTGAATAAAGGGCGCGCGCGTTTGCTTCCATGTCGTCCGACCATGGAATGGAGTGGTTGAATTCGCTTGAAAGTTCTCGAGGGGCTCCAATCGACGCAACAAACCGATAAGACTCTCGTAGCTTTTGGGAGAGGCTTTGAAATTCGCTTAGGCTGCTTGCCACGACCACTTTGGCGCGGGGCGCATAGTGGGCGGGCAGCATGCCAGGAGCGCGGACATCGCCATGGGTTTCAACAGGCACTCGCATGCCAAGCACCCCATCGATCGCTTCCTGAGGGATGGCCCCAAGCCTCAAAATGGTGGGCACTTCTTTCGTGCAATCCACAATTGTCGACTCGATCCCAGCACTGCAGAGGCCCCCGTCCAACACTCCAAGATCTTCTCCATGGAAGTCGGCATGGACGTGGGCGGCACAAGTTGGACTCACCGAGCCAAAACGGTTGGCAGAGGGAGCGGCAATGGCAGGGTAGGGGAGAGAACGCAGCTCACCCAGCCTTTGGATGAGCGCTCTTGTAAGAGGATGGGCGGGGACTCGTAGGGCCACGCTATCGCGCCCACCTGTAATTTCCTTGGCCACATGGGGGGGGCGCCGGGTCACGATAGTCAGAGGACCTGGCATGAAGTGTTCAATCAAGATCGAGGCGAATCGAGGAAGGTGAGCAGACCAGTGAAATATTCCCTCAGGGTCAGCAAGGTGGACGATCAGGGGATGCTCCAGGGGACGGCGCTTGATTTCAAAGACCTTCAGAATGGCCTTTGGTTGGGTTGCATCAGCAGCCAAGCCATACACGGTTTCTGTTGGGATGGCAACCACGTGGCCCCTGGCCAAAAGCTGAGCCGCTTGCTCTAAATTCACTGCGTGGCTCATGATCACCCTAAGAGATAGGGCTGGAGGGGGAAGAAAATTGGGAGGCGATTTCTTTTGTGGGATGCGGGTGAAGATATGAATCGGCGAGGGCCCGCAAGCCTGGACGAGGGGTCTGGTCAGAAAGTGGGGGGCCTTCGCCATCAGAAGCGCTCTTTTGATCTAGCCACCCCAACAAGCCAGAAAAAGACGAAGGAGATGCGCTTCGCTTTCGGGCCTCTTCGATGAGTGGAAGAATGTAGGGGTAACCCACTTGCATCGTGTCGAGATCAGGGTCGAGCTGCGCGCATAGCCAGAAGGAAATAAGGACTGCCCGCTCGACATAGAACCACCCTTGAGGATACTCGATTGCTCGCATGAGCTCGTGGAGTTCGTCGCGGGCGAGTTCAGGGTCAATCAGGGCCTCAAGTTCGTGGCGGTTGGCTCTCATGAGGGCTCGTGGCGTGCGCTCACGGATACGAAGAAGTTTGCGAAAGTAGGTTTGGACTGTTTTCTGCAAAAGCTCTCGGTTGCCTTCGCTCGAGGCGAAGCCCATTTTCAAAAATCCCCGAAACAGCCGCTCCCCATCTTCCTCCATGAGACCTCCGATGACATCGATCATCCCATCGACAAGCTCGGGGCTGATTTCACTAACTGCTCCAAAGTCAAGAATGACCAATTTGGGGCGGCGAGGGCTTCGGCCTGGTTGGACCAGGAAATTGCCGGGATGAGGGTCGGCATGGAAAAAGCGATCGATGAAAATCTGCTTGTAGAAGCTTTCAACAAAACGGATTGCCACTGCCCGAGGATCAATCCCTTGGTTTCGCATTTCTTCAATGCGGTTGATTTTGATCCCCTCCATGAAAGTCATTGTGAGCACATCCGAAGTGGTCAACTCCCAAATCACTTGTGGGAACAAAATATCGCGTTCATTGGAGAAATTGGCTCGCATGCGTTCCATCGCCCGCGCCTCTTGGATGTAGTCGGTTTCTCGGCGCAAAAGGTCGACCAGCGACTCGTAGGCGCGTTCGAGGCCGCGCACAGGAACGAAGAAGCGGTACACCTCCAAAGCAATCCGAATCACACTCATGTCGATGGCAATCACATCTCGAATGCCGGGATAGAGCACTTTCACGGCCACTTTGATGGGAGGCCCTGCGTGGCCTTGGGGCTTGAAGTAAGCCGCGTGGACTTGACCAAGGGATGCAGCTGCAATGGGCACCGGATCGAAGGATTCAAAGCATTCATGGGGCAGCTTGCCGATACTTTGAGCAAAAGCCCGCTCAATCGCTTCATAGGGCTGGGGCGGCACCGCATCCTGGAGACGCTCAAGCTTTTTGACGTACATCCGGGGCAGAAATCCCCCCATGATTGAAAGGACTTGGCCAAGCTTGATGTATACGCCCCTTAGCGCGAGTATCCCTTGGAGGAGCAGCTCAGAATTGGCCTCGTCAAGGGCGTGCCTTCGCCGCACAAGCCAAGCTGGGAGTTCCTGCTTTTCCCGGCCGGTGACAGGGTCCTTTTCCCACCTTTCGACGAAGAGGGTGAGCCAATAGTAGAAAAGGTAACTTAGGAAAATCCGCCCGAAGACCCAAACTGCGCGAAAAAAACGAAAAAGGAGCTGCACCGTCGCTTTAGAAGGATAAGCCGATTTGTGGCATGGGCAAGGGATGGAGAAGGGGAAAGTTGAGGGTTGTTAGGACGAGGCAAGGGACGCCAAGCCCAAGCAAAAGGCTTACCCAGAAATCCATCCTTTGCGTCGGGCGCAGTGAAATTGCTCTTCCAGGGCTTGCGCTTCTTTGGCTTTGGCTTCAAAGGCGCTAGGATCTTTTTCGCGCAAGGCGTTGGCTTCTTCGTATCCCATCCTAAAGATGGGGTTTCGCAGTTCTTGCTCGAGCTTAGAAGGAGGAATGTTAAGCAAAGCAGCGCGCTCCCCAGCAGCGAAACTTGCCCAAACCGCTTCGCGGATGTTTTGACCTGCCACTGGATTGTGGCGTTCGAATTCTGCTGCTCGGCTGGCCCCTTCGCGCACGGTTTCTGGGTACTTTGGATGGATTTTCGGGTCGTAAATGTTGGGGAGGCGGCCAAGGAAATAAAGAAGGGCTCCCTTCATGCGATCGATGTCAACTTCAGCGCTTCTGCGGTGATGGCCCTCCCAAGCGTGGTCGATCTGGCAAAGCCCAGAAACGAAGGCTCCGACAAGGCCCACAAAGCCAGCGGAGAGTGAGGGGCCGATGAGAGGCTCGAGAATTTCAGCGCCGATTGAAACTCCCTTCATGCCTTTGGCCACTTTGCAAATCATGTGGGAATCTTCTGGAGGTAGCCCATTTAAACTGGCGATTCGGTTTTGGGCACGGACGACCTTTCGAAACACCACATCAACTTCTTGCGCATCCCGGAAGCGGGGTGCTTTCGGGTCCTCGCAAGGATCGGGGTGCGGAGCAGGCTCTTGGGTTGTTGGGCATGAGAGGGGTTGAAGAGAACCATGGGTGCGAGAGACAAGAGGGGGTGACATGAATCGACTCCTTTCGCTTTGTATTGGTGTTGAATTCACATTGGTTATCGGTGAAAGCTCGCTTTTGTTGCTTGGGTTGATGGGGGCTTGCGCGGAGGCTGGCTATAATCACCGTAGTGATGGAAAAGCCTGAAAATTCAAAGCATATCGGGCTCAGAAGATGGGCCGAGTGGAAGCTTGCGGATGTGCCTGCCATGGCTGAGCACCTCGCACGGGTGCAAAGAACGCAGGTGTGGGGGCGTGTGAGGAGTGTCATTGGTCTTTCGGTGCGTGCAACGGTGCCGGGAGCACGGGTTGGAGACGTGGTTGTGATTGAGCGAAAGGGAAGAAACGCACTGCCCGCACAGGTTGTGGGCTTCGATCTCGGAGAAGTCACCCTGATGCCCCTTGGTTCTCTTGAAGGCATTGGACCAAACAACCTTGTGCGCTCAACCGGAAAGGAGCAGGAAATCAGGGTGGAAAATGGGCTTTTGGGGCGCGTGCTCGATGGCCTGGGGCGGCCCATCGATGGGGGTCCTCCGCTCAGCGGGCGGCCCTATCCGGTGATGAGGGATCCACCGAATCCCATGCGAAGGGCGCGCATCGAGAGGCCTTTATCTCTTGGCATTCGTGTGCTCGATGGGCTTTTGACAGCGGGTGAAGGTCAGCGGATTGGCCTTTTCGCTGGCAGTGGGGTGGGCAAAAGCACCCTGCTTGGGCAAATCGCCAGGCAAGCGCAAGCGGACGTTTTTGTGGTTTGTCTGATCGGTGAACGGGGGCGCGAGGTGCGAGAGTTTTTGGAAGATGCACTGGGTGAGGAGGGGAGGAAGCGAGGTGTGGTTGTTTGTGCGACAAGCGATGCGCCGGCAATGGTGCGCAAAATGAGCGCTTACGTGGCAACGGCGATCGCTGAATTCTTTAGAGATCAAGGAAAACGTGTTCTTCTTCTTGTGGACAGCGTCACCCGCTTTGCGCGGGCGGGGCGAGAGGTGGGGCTGGCTGCAGGAGAGGTACCTGCGCGGCGTGGTTATCCACCCAGTGTCTTTGCCGAACTTCCTCGCCTCCTTGAACGCTCAGGCATGGGAGAGCGTGGATCGATCACTGCTTTCTACACTGTTCTGGTTGAGGGGGGTGACATGGAGGAACCGATTGCCGATGAAATTCGAGGCATTCTCGATGGGCATGTGGTCTTGGACCGTGGCCTTGCCGCACGGGGCCGCTTTCCTGCCGTGGATCCCCTGGCCAGTCTTTCGCGCGTGATGGATCGCCTGGTTGATCCAGAACACCTCAAGGCAGCCCATCGCTTGCGGAGCGCTCTTGCCCTCTACGAAAGCAAGCGCGATCTCATCACACTTGGCGCCTACAAAAAGGGAAGTGATCCACAGCTCGATCGTGTGCTCAGCCGGATTGACCTCATCGAGTCTTTCCTTTGCCAAAGACCAAACGAGCGAAGCAGTTGGGAGGAGACTTGCGAGCGATTGCGAGGGCTTGTGTAGTTGAGGAAAAAGGAGCTACCCTTTCAGAGTGCGAGCAAAAAGGTGCAAACGCGGGAAGACTTGAGCCACGGCTCAAGGCGAGTGGCCTTTCCAAAATGTGCTTAGCGGCACATCGGGGTCGGCAAGCAAAGTGTCGGAAACCGGAATTCCTTCTGCGATGAGCTTTTTGGCTCCGCCGATTTCCTTCAACCGGCCAATCCCAACGGCTCCTTGCAGGCGATCTCCTTTGAGCAAGAAGGCAACGAAACGCTCTTCTTCAATTGAGCCGCGAAAGACGATGCGATCGCAATTATTGACCAAGCCAACTGCCTGGATTTTGAGGTCAAATTGGTCGGACCAAAACCATGGCACAGGGGCATGGATGGGGTTTTGGCCAAGCATGTGAGCCACTGCGGTTGAGGCCATAAGCTGGGCGTTTTCCACGCTTTCAGGTCGAAGCCAACCTTCGAAGCGCGGGTGATAGTAAGAGGCGACATCGCCTGCGGCGTAAATCCCAGAAAGTGCGGTGGAACAGTTTGGGCTGACGCGGACGACTCCTTCGGTGACAAGCCCTGAGCCTGAAAGCCATTCGGTTGCGGGATCGACTCCAATTCCAACGACCACAAAATCACAAGGAACGACTTCTCCGCTTTGGAGTTCTACTGCGTGGACTTTCTTTTGGCCTAGGAGCCGAAGGACTTGAACGCAGGTCCGGAGGTCAACGCCCCTCTTCCTGTGAAAGCGGGCAAGGAGCTGGCCAACCTCGCGGCCAAAAGCGCGGATGCATGGGGCTTCCGAGGCTTCAAGGACAGTGACCTCTAAGCCCTCTTCTTTGCAAGAAGCAGCCACCTCGAGGCCGATCACACCGCCACCGATGAGGACCACCCGCTTACCTGGCTTGAGCTCCTCGCGAATCGCGCGGGCGTCTTCCAAACTTCGGAGCACATAAACACCTTCGAGATTTGAGCCGGGGCACGAAAGCCTCCGAGGGCGAGCGCCGGTTGCGATGAGCAAGCAATCGAAGCGCTCGCGGCTTCCATCGCTCAGCTCAACGCATCGGGAGTGCAAGTCCAGCTTTTGGGCACAAACGCCTCCCCGAAATTCGATTTTTTCAGCTTCATAGAAATGGGGATCCCTAAAGTAAATTGAAGATTCGTCGATGAAACCTCGGAGTAATTTCTTGGAAAGGGGAGGGCGATCGTAGGGGCGTTCCTTTTCTTCTCCAACCAACACGAGGCGGCCAGAGAAGCCAAGTTTTCTCAGGCTTTCGACTGCACGTTGACCGGCCAGGCCAGCTCCAACAACCACAATGGTTTGCACGGAGAGGGTCTAGCACCCCATCGGGTGGCGCGAAAGCGGAAAGAAGGGGGTGCTGGACATGGCTTGGCGGCTCCACTTGACCCATAAGCAACAAAGGTGCTTGGAATGCGAGCGATGCATGAGATATGGCAAGATGGCATGGAGCGCCTTGGGCGCCTAGGGTGGGATCGATTGCAAGGCCCTCCCCTCCGCATGTTCCGTTGGGCAGCCATTGCGGGATGGACCTCTTGGCTCGCTTGGCGAGCAAGGGCCCAGGCTCCGCTCTGCCCCTCGCTCCAGTCGGAATACCTTCGCCTTTGGGCCAAGGGGGTGCAGCACCTTGTGGGTTTAGATTACGAGGTGGTGGAGGGTGAACCTCCACCACCCCCTCGGAAGGGAAGGCTTGTTATTGCCAACCACCGCACTTCGCTTGACGTGGTGATTCTCGCCCAACTTTTCGGTGGTCATTTTGTGGCCAATCACCGAACCCAGGGGGCACCCATTGTGGGAAAGGCATCGGCTTTGGTCGATACGATTTACGTCGATCGCTCTGATCGCCGATCTGGGGCGCAAGCAATCAGAAAAATTCGCCGTTTCCTTTGGGAAGGCCGAACGGTGATTCTGTTCCCTGAGGGCACAACCCATTCAGGCGATGAGGTGCATCCTTTTCACCCAGGCGCTTTTTTGGCTGTGCTCGACTTGGACGCAGAGATCGTGCCTGTGGGGATTGCCTATCCGCCAGGGCATGAG